>JBAHZV010000167.1:0-21207 GCA_037132845.1 Psychromonas sp. | reverse complement strand
CTGAAAAATGCAGAGGTCTATATTGATCGTAATGAAGACAATATAGCAGATGATGATGAGTGGATAGGAACGACTGATAGTGAGGGTAATTTAAGTTTCCCTTTAATTGCAGATGATCTCCCTTATGATCGTATAGTAAGGATTATTGCTGGCCAAACATCTGATAGTGATGCAGGTGGTAAAGTCGCCTATACCTATGAGATGGTTGCTGATTCAGATTCCACGGTAATCACTCCTTTTACTACTCTGGCTAAAGTTCTGAGTATATCAACGAGTGAGCTCGCAATGGAGCTGGAGATTGACCCATCACTCCTGATTGGAGATTATATTGAAGCGAAGACTAATGATGAGAATGATGAGAATGATGAGAATGATGACGCTAAACAAGTTCACCTTCTAGCAAGAAGCACCGTTCTTCTTTTTGGGAAGAACATAGAAGAAACATTTTCAGATACTGACTTAGAGGCTAATGTAGAGACACTCAACGAGGCATCTAAAAATATTGATACAAATATGAATGATACGATTATAACGATAGATGGCGATGGTAATGCACAATCGGAAGATATGCTGCTCACCATAGATGAATTTATGGATAATAAAAGTTATTACTCATTCAGCCTGAACAGTTTTTGGTTGCATGGCTGTGAATCAGTCTGCGGTTCAGGAGAGGGTCTAGCAGATTGGACTTTTGATTATACTAATATGCAGGTAACGGTAGATGGCAATGACTATATATTAAACGTAGATGATGACGATTCATTCTTTATGACAGGGGGAGATATTCCTTCTGGAGAATCTTCCGATATGCAAGATCAGTTTATTTATACCGCCGAAGGCTTTGGCATCGCCCTTTCCATTGATAACGATTTACAGATTTATTCTGCAGTTGACCTTGAAGATGAAACGCTCCCTGAACCTGATGAGGATTTAAGCTGGTTTGAAAAAGAAGAGCTGAGTGCCACAGAATTTGAGGGTAAAACGCTATATCACCTATCTGATACAAAACGTTCTACAGATGATGATAGCAACAAACCATGGATATCAGCGCCAGAAATAGACACTGTAAGTGTAAGCTCAATAGATGCAACAAATGGAATTATTACTCTTAATGATGATAATGAGAAATACTACACAGTTATCATCTCAAACAGGGATCTCTATGTATTAAGAGCAGATGAAGATAATCACCCTTCAATTCTGTTTAAAAGCGAGGAACAAGCCCGTTATATTGGTAATATCTGGGTTAGCTCTACCTCCGAGACAAGACCCAGCGATAACGATTAACACAGGTGAGCTAGCGTTTCATTGTGGCAGTCTTTTTAGCCACAATGAAAACGCCGTATTGATATTGATAATTAATGTAGTAGCACGACTCTAAAACTGCCAAGCAATAAAACGACTGACCTTTTGCCCCTGCGCCATCTTTATGACCTTCACTTGTTTAGCATTAAGTTGTGATAATAACTTTTTTATTGGAGAGATATTTTCAGATTTAGAGATCAAACTTGAGAACCAAGTTACTTGATTTGCAAATTCGACACTCTCCTTGACCATTTGTTTTAAGAAGGTTATCTCACCGCCCTCGCAACAAAGCTCATTTTCCTGACCCGCAAAATTAAGTATGACCTTAGATGGTTTTTTACCCTTATTGAGGTTGGTGACTTTGCGCGTACTACCCGCATGTGCTTGCGCCATTGAAGCATGGAAAGGAGGGTTACACATAGTAAGCGCAAACTTATCATTATCTTTAATAATGTTTTTAAAAATAGATTTTTTATCTTTTTGTAAACGTAGTTTAATAAAGGGGCTGAGATTTTTATTCGATTTTACAATCAGCCCTGCCATTTTCAGCGCAATGCCATCGATATCAGTACCGATAAATGACCAGCCATAACTTTGGCTACCGATAATCGGATAGATACAGTTTGCCCCCATGCCGATATCCAACACTTTTATCTGTTTACCCCGTGGAATTTCTCCTTGAGCAGTCACAAGTAGATCCGCTAAACCATGAATATAATCAGCACGACCCGGAATAGGCGGGCATAAATAGCCTTCAGGCAGATGCCAAAAATCAACATGATAAAACTGTTTTAAGAGTGCTTGATTGAGTGCCAACAGCGCTTTTGCATCACTAAAATCGATACTTAAATTGCCATATGCATTGTTTAATACAAACTCAGAAAGTGCAGGTAATGTTTTACACAAACGCTCAAAATCATAACGTCCTTGATGTAAGTTACGTGGGTGTAACCTTGCTTGAGTTTTTTCTTTAAGGCTTGTCATTAATTATGCCCAGTCATTTTTATTTTATCCACAATGGCCAGCAAACCATTGGCACGAGATGGACTAAGGTGCTTCAATAAGCCTAATTTTGCAAACAGAGGGTTAATTTCAATCAAGGCGATTTGCTGTGGGGTTTTATCCTGAAAAATAATCAACAATATCATCATTAAACCTTTTACCACACGGGTATCACTGTCTAACTTAAAGTGCATTAATGCGCCTCTCTGCTCAGTGATACACCAAGCAAGACTTTCACAACCTTGCACTTGATTCACTGCGATTTTTTTAGATTGCGCTAATGCAGGCAATTTTTTTCCCAACTGAATAATCAAACGATACTGTTTATCCCAACTTTTATTGTCGTTAAAATCACTGAGTAATTGCTCAACAGAGATCAATGTTTCACTCAAACTGCTTTCCTTTTTCATGTGCACATTAAAAAATTTGTAGATTCATTAAATAGCTAGTTTTTCTGCTTCATATAGGTAGAAAAGAGTACTAATGCACCACTACTACCGGTGAGTTTTGCACTTTTATTATCATCACGACCAACCCAAGTGGTGACCACTTCTTGTTCGTCAAAGCCTACAAACCAACTATCTTTGAGGTTATTAGTCGTGCCCGTTTTTCCTGCAAATATTTGTCCGGGATTACGCCAACGTAAGCTACGCGCAGTACCTTGGGTGGTGACTTTATGTAATGTGTCCGTTAATTTTTTTACCGACTCTTTAGAAAAACGTTGTTCGCTATTATTATTACGTTGATACAGCAACTGCCCTTCATTAGAAATAATACTCCGTATCATCTGTAATGATTGGTAACGCCCCTGCATGGTGATCGGCTGATACATTTGCGCCACGCCAAAGGGCGATAACGAGACACTGCCGAGCACTAATGACGGGTAAGCTTTAATGTTTTGCTTAATACCTAATTTATGTAAGCTATTAATGACATTTCCCAGCCCAACTTGCATGCCGAGATTAACCGTTGGTACGTTCAGCGATTTATACAACGCCTCTTCAAAACTAACCTGCCCCCGAAATTTTAGATCATAATTATTAGGCTGCCAGCGTTGTCCGGTACTATTCTTTAATACTATTTTTTTATCATTTAATTTTTCATCTAGAGTATAACCAGCTTCTAATGCCGTTAAATAAACAGCCGGCTTAACCAGTGAGCCAATGGGACGAACCGCATCTAAAGCGCGGTTAAAGCCACTGAACTTCACCTCTCGCCCCGAAACAATCGCACGTAGTTCCGCTTTTTTTCGATCACTTATCAGCATCGCACCCTGCAACGATCCTTGCCCATTTTTATCCACTTTCTCAAGCCCATTTTGTATCGCAAACTCGGCATTTTTCTGAGCAACAGGATCAATGGAAGTAAAAATATGTAAACCACTTTGATTACGAATAGCAGGGGCTATCTGATGTTTCATTTCACGGTACAAAAAGCTGATAAAAGCAGGGTTAGAACGATGATTTAACGCTGATTTTTTGCTTAAACGTAACGAGTCAGAAACAGCATATTTATAATCATTACCATTAATCAAGCCATTTTCAACCATCAAACGTAATACTAAATCACGCCTTTTTAAGGCACGCTCAGGGTTACGTCGTGGATTGTAAAAAGACGGTCCTTTAATAATTGCCACCAACAATGCGATTTGTTCAATGCGCAGTTCATTAATGGGTCGGGCAAAGTAAAAATCACTCGCAAGACCAATACCATAAACACCACTTTTACCATTTTGAGCAAGATAAACTTCATTAAGATATGCTTCTAATATTTTATCTTTACTGTATTTATGATCCATCAATACGGCAATATAAGCTTCTTGAAACTTACGCCATAAACTTCTTTTTGGGGTTAAAAAGAGATTCTTGGCGAGCTGTTGGGTAAGTGTACTACCACCTTGGACAGTATAACCCGCTTTAAAATTAACAATAAAAGCACGTAAAATGGCGAACACCGAAACACCTTGATGGTGGTAATAATTTCTATCTTCCATCAGCAGTAAAGTATCAATAAAAAGATCAGGGATCTTTTCAAAGGGCACAAAAACACGATCTTCAATGTCCTTTGAAAGTAAGCGAGAGAGCAGTAGCGGATCCAATTTAAATTGTGTTAATTGTCTGCCGGCACTATTTTTCAGCGTCGCAATCCTATTATCAATAAAAGTAACGATTATTTTTTCTTTTGTAACAAAGCCGTCAGGGAAATCAAAACCACGCCGAAAAAGCTCAACCTGTCGACCATTCACGGAGAACTGCCCTGCACTACGTACAATTTCAACGGGACGATAGTTGAGTAGTCTTAATTCAGCGATAAGCGTTTTTTGATTGATTAATTGCTGTGCTTCGAGCAATAACGGTCGAGCATAAACCTGTGCGGGTAATATCCATGCGGAGCCATCTAATTTGCGCTCTATTTGTCGATCAAAGTAGATCCCCATGATCACCATCAAGGCAATAACAACGAGCGAACTTTTCCACAAAAGAGAGACGATAAAACGGAGTAAGCGCTTCCTTAACGATAACTTTTTAGGGCTTTTTTTCGATTTTTTTGTTTTTGTTTTTTTTACCATTTATCTTCTACTTACATGTGTTTTTTAATGCGTTTAGTGGCTTGTGCTTGCAAGGGATCATCGGGCCAATAATGCTTAGGATAACGTCCACGCATCTCTTTTTTTACCTCGTTATACGCACCTTGCCAAAAGGTTGTTAAATCTTGCGTTAACTGTAAGGGTCTACGAGCGGGTGATAATAACGCTAATTGTAATTTAATTCGCCCCGCAAAAATGCAAGGCGTTTGTTGTTGCCCAAACAGCTCCTGTAAACGCACCGACAATACTGGGTTTTCAGTCTCTCGGTAATTGATTTTAATCTTAGAGCCACTCGGCACTACGGTATGGGTAGGGAAATGTTTCCCAAATTGCTGTAAAACGGACCAGCTCAGTCGAGCAAGTAAAGCACCTTTAAGATCGATACGTTTTAATTGTTCTGGTTTGCTTATGCCCGTTAAGAAAGGCGCTAACCATAAATCGATTTCTGCTAATAAACTTGCTTCTGAAAAATCAGCAAACTCGACAGTATATTGATGCTGTTGATATTGTTGATAAGCATATTGTAAACGTTGCAACAGTTGCTGATTTTCATCGGACCAAGTTAATACCGAGAGACCCGATTTTTTTATCCCAGCGATAAGCGCTTGTTCTTTTTTAGTGTTAGCAACATTGGTCAGTGGCCGTTTCATAATGGTTAACTTAGATAACATTATTCTTTTTTCAGCAATTAATTTAGGTTTACCGCTAAACAACCAATATAGCACTTCAACTTCTTGAAAATAACCAGGTAAATATTGTTGCAGTATTTCAAGATCAATACTAGCTGCTTTATAAATAAGACTATTTACATTACTTTCCGAAAAAGCTAAATCTGCCACCACCAGCATTTTTTTTCCTAGCAGTGGAGACTCGAACCATAACTTAGCGCCAATGCCACTGCTTAGTTGATAACTGCCCTGATGGTCACGTGTCAGTGCTATTCTATCGGGGAAAGCGATAGCTAATAATAACCCACAGTGCTCTATAACACTGCCACAGTGACTGGGTTTCCTATGCAATTTTTTGAGTAATTGTTTTTGTTGTAGCGTGACTGAGTAGCTGGGTTTCAGCACGAGTGCTTCAATATCATCCCCTGCTTTTTCATTACTTTCTAGCAAAGCGACTAACAAGCAAGCCAGATCAACAATGCCATCAAAAGGCAATTGTTGCGCCTTAATTAAAAGGTGCCCTAAGCGGGGGTTAACACCCAAAGAGCTAATCGCACGACCATGCTGAGTAATACGCCCTTTTTCATCCACTGCCTTAAAGGTCGCGAGTAGTGCATTAGCACTATCAATATGTGCTTGCGGTGGTTGAGTAATAAAATCAAGTTGCTGTGGCGACGCCACCCCCCAATTAAGCAACTCTAACATCAAAGAGGTGAGCTCACTGCGTTTTATCTCAGGCTCACTTTGTGGGCTTAGACGCACTTCAGCAGACCATAAACGATAACAGTGCCCGGCACTTAATCGCCCTGCACGTCCTGCACGTTGTATCGCACTGGCTTCGCTGATTCGTAGAGTTTGTAACTTGCCGATTCCCGACCCTGCTTGGAAGCTCATGCGTCGTTCAAAACCAGAATCGACCACCACAGAGATACCTTTGATGGTCAGACTCGTTTCAGCAATATTAGTCGCAATCACGATTTTACGTTTTTTAGTCTGACCCTCACCCGACTCATTCATCGCCAATTGTTGGTCAGCTAAACTCAAGGCACCGTACAAAGGTGCGATGACCACCTGCTCAGGCAGTTGCCGAGTCAATAAAGACTGGCACTGCTTTATCTCTTTAATACCCGCGACAAACACTAAAATGCTTCCACTTTGCTCATTAAAGGCGCGTATTGTTAGTTTCACTAACGCAGGGATCATGCTGTGTTTGTCATGTTGAACATGGCTTTGATAAATATATTCAATGGGGTAATTACGCCCATCTGCACAAATAAAGTGAGCATTGGGTAAGCGTTTTTGTAACTGACTATTGTCCAGTGTGGCGGACATAATTAATAATTTGAGTGAATCTCGTAGTCCAGATTGCACATCCAATGCAAGCGCTAGACCTAAATCGCCCTGTAAATTACGCTCATGAAACTCATCAAATATAAGCAAATCTACCCCCGTCAGCTCAGGATCATTTTGTAATAAACGAGTCAGTACTCCTTCCGTGACAATCTCCAGTTTATTATTTTTACCAACACAGCTTTCACCACGCATGCGATAACCAATCGAATCACCAATTTTTTCATTCATTAATGAGGCCAGATAATAAGCGATATTTTTAGCTGCCAAACGCCGTGGTTCAAGCATAATAATTTTGCCTTTGAACCATTTTTCTTGCACCATTTTAAATGGCAAGTGTGTAGATTTCCCTGCACCGGGTGGTGCTTGTAAAATGACTTGAGGAGCAATCGACAAGCTTGATTTAATACGATTAAGGACTGATTTAATGGGTAAAGTCGACAAAATAAACACCAACACGTTTATGTAAAAAAGCCAAGCAGCTCATCATTTAAGCAAAAAAATCAAGATTAAACACTACAAATCAAGTAAAAATATTTGACTCGAGATTAAATGCTTGCTATAGATAGCCGCCGAAAATATGCAGAGGCAATTTTAACACCAAATAACGGTCTCTTCTCTGTTAATTAACAATTGAATTAAAGCGCTATATTATTAAGCTTTAATTAAAGGAAAATACTATGCCCGCAACAAAAACAAAAAAAACATTAGGCATTCTAGCCATTGCTGGTGTTGAAGCATATCAAATAAAGAAAGGCGAAGACTACATGAGCCCTGAACAAAGGGAGCATTTCAGCAACATTCTTGATTCATGGCGCATACAGCTTCGTGAAGAAGTAGATCGCACCGTTGACCACATGAAAGATGAAGCCGCTAACTTTCCAGATCCTGTTGATCGCGCAACACAAGAAGAAGAATTCAGCTTAGAGCTACGCGCACGAGATCGTGAACGTCGTTTGATTAAAAAGATTTCTAAGACATTGAAAAAAATAGAAGAAGATGATTTTGGTTTCTGTGAATCTTGCGGCATCGAAATTGGTATCCGTCGCTTAGAAGCACGACCCACTGCTGATTTATGTATTGATTGTAAAACACTTGCTGAAATTAAAGAAAAACAAATTATCGGTTAATTCAGCCAGCGTTAATATGAAACGGTTAGCCAAGTGCTAACCGTTTTTGTTTAGAGCAAAAATGAGTCGCTATCATGATAGCATTGCTCGCACGGAGTTTTATTTGTCTCAATCCGCTTACATTGGCCGTTTTGCACCTTCACCTTCAGGCCCGCTTCATTTTGGCTCACTCGTTGCAGCCCTCGGAAGCTACCTACAAGCCAAATCTCAGCACGGTAAGTGGTTAGTGCGTATTGAAGATATCGATCCCCCTCGTGAGCTCCAAGGCGCAAGTGCAGATATTCTGGCAACATTAAAGGCATACGGATTAATTTGGGATGATGAAATTGTTTATCAAAGCCAGCAAAGTGCTTTTTATGAACAAGTTTTAGCCACCCTTGAAGATAAAAAATTAAGTTATGCTTGCACTTGTACGCGCAAAATAATTAAACAACAAGGTGGTTTGTATTTAGGAAATTGTCGCGATAAAAAACACCGCTATCATCAGAATGCGTTACGCATTAATGTCACCAGATTAATAAAACCGATCACCTGCTTTTACGACCAATTACAGGGCCATATCATGCTGGATAAGCAACAAGCGAATGAAGACTTCATCATTAAACGTAAAGACACGTTATATGCCTATAATCTCGCGGTGGTGATTGATGATATTAACCAGAGGGTCAGTGAAATTGTACGCGGGGCAGACCTGTTACCCACCACCGGTAAACAGATAAGTCTTTACCAGTTACTTGGTAAGCAAGTACCCACTTACATTCATTTACCACTGGTGGTCAGCAAACCAGGTGTTAAGCTTTCGAAACAAAACCACGCAGTGGCCATCGACAAAACAAAACCCATCCCAACACTATTACAAGCCCTGACTTTTTTAGGTCACAAAGTGCCTAATTTAGTTGACAAAAGTAGCTGTAAAACGATACTGGACTGGGCAATAAAGAACTGGTCGTTGGCTAACGTACCAAAACAAACAGAGATCCAATTACCGCCCCCCTAAAATTAATTTGTGTTTATCGAGGCGTACACATAAAATAGGCGCTTCAATTTTCAGTTACTATATCGAGGATAAGATAATCAAACGATTAAAAAAGTTCGTTAAAAGAGTGTTTTCAAAAGGCGAAAAAAAGAGCAATAAAAGCAACGCTAAAAAGCCGAGTTCTAATGCATACGATGCTTACAAGATACCTCGTAGCCAACACTCTATTTCACGTAACGATATTGATGATAATGCGTTAAAAGTACTTTACCGTTTACACAATGCGGGCTTTCGTGCCCTATTGGTCGGTGGTGGAGTGCGTGATCTCCTCTTGGGTTTAAAACCCAAAGATTTTGATATTACCACCGATGCAACACCCGAAGAGGTTAAAGCACTGTTTCGCAACTGTCGCTTAATTGGACGTCGTTTCCGTTTAGCGCACATTTTGTTTGGTCGCGAAATTATTGAAGTCGCCACCTTTCGTGGTCATCATAATGACGATGATGGTCAAGATAAACAAAAAGTAAAACAATCACAGGCAGGAATGTTGCTTCGTGATAACGTTTATGGCTCTATTGAAGAAGATGCGGAACGCCGTGACTTTACGGTCAATGCGTTATATTACGATATTGCTGATTTTTCAATCTATGATTTTTGTGGGGGTATGCAGGATCTGAAACAACGTAAGCTTAAATTAATCGGGGAACCTGATGTACGTTATCGTGAAGATCCAGTACGTATGTTACGCGCGATTCGTTTTGCAGGGAAATTGAACCTTGAGATAAGTGCAGACTGTGCAGAGCCAATTCGTCGTTTAGCACCACTATTGCAAGATATTCCGGCAGCACGCCATTTTGATGAAGTGGTCAAACTCTTATTATCTGGCCAAGGATTAGAAACCTACCGTTTATTAAAAGAGTACAAGCTCATTCAAATGCTTTTCCCTGTCCTCTTTAAAGAGGGTGAAGACGACAAAGCTAACAGTATGATCGAACAGGCATTAAAAGATAGCGATCAGCGTATTGCCCAAGGTAAACGTGTCACACCGGCCTACATATACGCCATTATGCTTTGGTATCCCGTTGAACAACGTGCCCATGCGATCAGTTTTGAAAGTGGTATGGAATATCACGATGCCTTTTTATTAGCGATCAATGAAGTATTAGCGATTCAAGTTAAAACTATCGCTATCCCGAAACGTTTTACCGCCACTATCCGTGACATTTGGAACTTACAGCTACGTCTACCACGCTTTGGCGGTAAACGTGCACAGCGTGTCTATCACCACATTAAGTTCCGAGCCGCTTTTGACTTTTTAGAACTACGCGCCAAAGTAGAACAGAGCCAAGAACTTGCGGAACTGACCGCATGGTGGCAAGAATATCAGCTACATAATGAGTTACCACAGCATGATCATAGTCGTAAACGAACCAACCGCTCGGCAGAAAAAAAACCCAGCAATGATGATGTAGAGACACAAAAGCCAGCAAAAAAACGGCGTTATAAAAAACCACAAGTTGCAAAAACGGCGGCAGAATAAATAACCGCTAAAAACCTGAATAAAATATCGCCTGGCAAACGACGACAGGTAAAAAAAGATGAGTAACAGGCGTAATGATTAGTTATATTGGTATCGGCAGTAATCAGAAAAAACCCATTACACAAGCCTTACAAGCTATACAAGCGTTAAAAACGTTGCCCAACAGTAAACTCATAAAATGCAGTTCTCTGTATTGTAGCGCGCCGATGGGGCCACAGGACCAACCTGATTATATTAATGCCGTTGCTAAGCTTAATACCCAGCTCAGTCCACTCGAACTATTAGATGCTTTACAAGCGATAGAGCAAAATCAAGGGCGAGTGCGTAAAGATAACCGCTGGGGGCCACGTACCTTAGATCTCGATATTATTTTGTATGGTGAGCAACAAATAAATAACCCACGACTGACTATTCCACATTATGGAATGCATGAGCGCGAGTTTGTTCTCTACCCTCTCTTAGAAATAGCCCCAAATTTAACACTGCCTAACGGCACACTATTATCGCAATTAACCACATTATGTGATAAAAAAGGTCTGATCATTATCAGTGCCAAGCAACACGCATAATAAAAATGAAAAAATTGTCCAAAAACGGAGTAAACATGGCTAGAATTAGCGTTTCTCATTTAGCTAAAATGAAAACTGAAAATCAAAAAATTACCTGTATCACTGCCTACGATGCAAGTTTTGCAGCGATTTTTGATCAAGAAGGAATTCAGGTTTTATTAGTTGGTGATTCGTTAGGAATGGTATTACAAGGCCATGAATCAACACTACCCGTCACCGTAGAAGATATTAAATATCATACCACCTGTGTCGCCAGCACCGCTAAAAATGCACTTATTATCGCGGACCTTCCTTTTATGAGTTACAGCACCCCAGCGCTCGCTTTTGAAAATGCAGCTACGTTAATGCGTGCCGGTGCAAATATGGTCAAGCTTGAAGGGGGTGAGTGGCTTGTAGAATCGGTACAAGGGCTTGTCGCACAAGGTATCCCTGTCTGTGGACATTTAGGGTTAACACCACAGTCGGTTAACGTATTAGGCGGATATAAGGTACAGGGTCGTCAAGAGCAACAAGCCGACAAGTTACTCAATGATGCGCGGCTATTAGAGCAAGCGGGTGTCCAGTTGATGGTTTTAGAATGTGTTCCAGTAACACTTGCAGAACGTATCAGCAAGGCATTAACCATCCCAGTCATTGGTATTGGTGCAGGCGCAAAAACAGACGGTCAAATTTTAGTCATGCACGATGCATTTGGTATTTCTGCGGGTTTCTGCCCTAAATTTTCAAAAAATTTCTTAGCTGAAACGGGTGATATTCGCAGTGCAGTGGCACTTTATAAAAACCACGTTGAAACGATGACATTCCCAGCCGATGAACATAGCTTTTATTAAGCACCCTTTTTAATACAAATATATTAGGCATAGCAAAGATGTTAATTATTGATTCTCCAATTAAATTGCGCGAAGTTATCAAGCAATTTAAGCAACAGGGTAAAGCAATTAGCTTTATTCCAACAATGGGCAACCTGCACCAAGGCCACCTTGAGCTGGTTAAACAGGGTAAAAAAGTGGCCCCCATTACGGTGGTCAGTATTTTTGTTAATCCCCTGCAATTTAATAATGCAGAGGATCTAAAAAACTACCCAAAAACATTAGATGCCGATTGTAAGTTACTGCAAACAGTGGGCGTTGATATCGTCTTTACACCGAGCAGTGATGTTATCTACCCCAATGGTTTAAGTACACAAACCTATGTTAACGTTCCTGAATTATCTGATTGTTTAGAAGGGCAACTTCGACCTGGCCATTTTCGTGGTATGATCACCATTGTTAATAAACTCTTTAACCTTGTGCAACCCGATTATGCCTGCTTTGGTGAAAAAGACTTCCAGCAACTCGCTATCGTAAAGAAAATGGTTATTGATATGGCCATGCCTATTGAAATAATTGCCGTTGCAACCGTACGAGAAAAGAGTGGTTTAGCCATGAGTTCACGCAATAACAGGCTCAGCGAGGCGGAAAAGTTAAAAGCACCACTTTTAGCAACAGTCATGAATCAACTGAGTAATGAGGTAAAAAAGGCGACAACAGCACACTCATTATTAATTGAAAATGCATGTGCAGAATTGCAGTCTGGCGGTTTTACTAGCGATGCTATTCATATTGTTGATGCAGCAACCTTAAAAAGGGTTACCTCAAAAACACAGCAAGCGGTTATTTTAATGGCGGTTTTTCTAGGTTCAATACGTTTGATTGATAATAAAGTGATTACTTTAAATAACTATTTGCGCCCATAAAGATTTTGCTTTATAGTCGCCATTTTGCTGCAAAAATCAGCAAACATTTAAATAAAAAGAAAGGTTTTGTATGCAAAAAACATTGTTGACTGGCAAACTTCACCAAGCTCGCGTGACACATGCCGAATTAAATTATGAAGGTTCATGTGCGATTGACCAAGACTTTCTTGATCTATCTGGTATTTTAGAATACGAAAAAATTGAAATCTATAATATCGAAACAGGTGGGCGCTTTTCTACTTACGCAATTTCTGGTGAGCGAGGCTCTAAAATAATCTCTGTTAATGGTGCGGCCGCACGTATGGCAGCGGTTGGTGATCGCGTTATTATTTGTGCTTATGCAAGCATGGATAAAGAGGAAATCGCAGTGCATAAACCAAGCTTGGTTTATTTAGATGCCGATAACAATGTAGTGCGCACCAGCAAAGATGTTCCGATGCAAGTGGCTTAATATTAAGCACTTAAACAGATTAAAATCCGATAATAGCTCACTGTTATCGGATTTTTTATTTTCAGAGACTGCGCTTTTTATGAGCGACCTTTAAACAGTGACAAAAAGTATTGTTTACGTTCCATCAGTAGAAAAAGGGCTATCGCTATATAAATCGTTGCTTCAATGACGCCTGATTTAACCGACCAATAGTAGTGAATCACAGCAAAAGACAGCGCCCAATAAACAAAGCGATGCAAGGTGAGCCAATTGCGCTTCATAAGCCGTTTAAAGGCATCAACAGAGGTAATACTAAGCAATAGCAAGATAACCCAAGTAAGCGCGCCGAAGCTTAAATAAGGGCGTTTAATCACCTCATCTACAAACAGCAACAACTCCCAGTTTAACTCTAACCAGACAAATACCAATACATGTAAACAGGCCCAAGCAAAGCTATACAAGCCTAATAGCCGTCTTAAACGCATCAATAAAGGTTGTTTAAATCGTTTACAGAGTGGGGTAATTGTTAATGTGATCAGTAAATAATTGAGGGCCGTCTTGCCTAAAAAATGAATCATCTCTTTGACCGGATCAGCGCCAAGTCGATCACTGCTGATCAAAAGATAAAGATACATTAATGTCGACAGTGAAATAAGGTGAATAATCACTTTTATGAATGTGACCGCGCGCGGTGATAGTTTCTTCATTGTTTAATATTCAGCTTTATTTAACCTTTTAATTTCGCACACAACAGACCATTTTATTCTCTAAAATGCGCTGCTAAAAATAACGTAGAAGATCAATATCTTTATACAAGTGTGCGACCTCTTCTTGATAACCATTAAACATCAACGTCTTTTGCCTGGTTTGTTGAAAGACATTACCTTCTCCAATAAAGCGCTCAATTTTTTGCGTCCAGCGAGGATGATCAACACGCGGGTTTACGTTCGCATAAAAACCATATTCATCGGGTCCAATAGCTTTCCACGTATTACGTGGCTGTTTATCCGTTAAAGTAATTTTAACAATGGATTTTATGCCCTTAAAACCGTATTTCCAAGGCACAACCAAACGAATAGGCGCGCCATTTTGAGGGGCCAGGGTTTTGCCATACAAACCAACCGAGAGTAGTACTAATGGGTTCATTGCTTCGGCGATAGTGAGGCCTTCTACATAAGGATAATGAATACTACCGCCGATAAAACGCGATGATTGTCCACGCATTTGCTGGGGATCATAAATCGTTTCAAAACGAACATAACGCGCGCTTGATTTAATACCAACTTGTTTTAATAGTGTCGCCAGCGTAAAACCCAACCATGGAATATTCATCGACCAACCTTCTACACAACGCATACGATAAAAACGCTCTTCAATTTCAAATTTTTTAAGCAGATCTTCATAATTTAATGTTTGTGGCTTATCAACTAAGCCATCAATGGTCAGTGACCAAGGATCTACTTTAAAGTGCTGTGCATATTCAAAGGGATCGCCTTTACCCGTGCCAAATTCATAAAAATTATTATATTGAAGCACTTTTTTTTCAGGTGTTAGGGGTGCTAAGGCGTGGTACTTTGATGAGTGTGTAGAAGATAATATCTGACGCTGAAAAACACCCGCTGAATTATCAGATGCATCGTTATTATTAGAAAACAAATCAAATAACCCCGCTTGCGCAGGTGCCATAAAAGGTACTGAAACAAGTCCAAAACCAAGCTTTTTTAATAATGAACGACGATCAATATAATGCCCTTCATTGGTGAGACTTGACTCTTTCAAATCTGATTTTGCAGTCTTTTTGATCAGCATAAAATATCCCTTCATTCGCCCTAATAAATAATAGAACGAATGAACAGGAATAAAATTTCAATTAATGCGAATTTTACAACAAAAAATGATTAATTAACGTAATGAACATGTTAAGCGTAATGAAGGTTGACCACTCGCCCAATACTTACGCTCAAAAGGGGTGATGGCACAGGTCGCTTGATAGGGTTCAACAAGACTTTCTTGCCCCGCCAATGTCAGCGCTCTGGCAAATTCTTTAATATAAACATCCCAATTACTGCGCAACTCTAATTGTCCACCCAGTTTAATCATCGCGGGAAAAACGGCGCTGCCATGCCAACGACGCTGTAAATGTTTAGATTTTGGCCAAGGGTTAGGATAAAGCAAATAATGGTGAGACAGCGTCCAATTAGCTTCTACCGCTAAACGCCAAAAGTCATTGAGGTTAACCTGTAATAAACGGTAATTATCAATCACATCAAAGCCATGTTTTCCAAGTCTATCCGCAGATTTGTCCATGCCAAGCACAATAGCGTCAGGGTGTGCTTTGGCAAGATGGTAAGTGCTTTCACCAACACCACAGCAAGAATCAAAAATAATGGGCTTACCCTGTTGCTCAACCCATTTTTCAATATTTTGAAAAGCGTCAAGTGTGTGCTTTTGATAGGGCTTTTGAAATGGGTGCTGTAAATGTTTTAATACCACCTCATCTAAATGCTCATTCAACCCCTGTTGATTGCTCGTGATAATACGTGAGTTACCTAATTCGTTCATGTGCGCACACCAATTCCTTTCTTAAGCAAAAGAGCAACGATGCCATATAAAGCAATAATAAATGCGCCAATCACCATAAAGGACCACAATACTGAAACATCTGCGATGCCTAAAAAGCCGTAACGAAAAGCATTTATCATATAAAATACTGGATTAAAGTGAGAAATAGTTCGCCAAAAATCAGGCAATAAGTTAATTGAATAAAATACGCCACCTAAATACGTTAAGGGGGTTAAAACAAAGGTTGGAATAATACTAATATCATCAAATGATTTAGCAAAAACAGCGTTTAATAACCCCCCAATCGAGAACAATATTGAAGTACAAAGCACACTGAGTATCAAGATGAACACATTAAAGATATGCAACTCTACAAAAAATAGAGAGACACAAGTAACAAGGAATCCAACGATTAAACCACGTATCACCCCCCCACCAACATAACCCCATATAATCACATAATTAGGTACGGGCGCGACTAATAACTCTTCAATATTTCCCTGAAACTTCGCACTAAAAAAAGAAGATGCAACATTTGAATAAGAATTGGTGATCACTGACATCATGATTAAACCGGGAACAATAAAGGACATATAATCAAAACCATTCATCTCTCCAATTCGCGATCCAATCAAATTACCAAAAATAACAAAATAGAGACTCATGGTAATAACAGGCGGTACTAAAGTTTGTACCCAAATACGTAAAAAACGATTGGTTTCTTTACGTAAAATGCTTTTGAAAGCGATCATATAGTTACTTTTAAACATTTTTAGCACCTTTCTCTACAAGTTCGATAAATAGCTCTTCTAAACGATTCGCTTTGTTACGCATACTATTAACACGTATCCCTTGATCGCTCAGTTCTGCAAATACTTTATTTAATGATTGATGCTTATCAACCTCTATTTCCAAAGTCACGTCATCAATTTTTGTAATGGAAAAAGAATCAGTTGTCGGTAGGTGAGTCAGTGGGTCGATATCTACAATAAACTTTTCCGTCTCAACACGTGATAACAATTCCTTCATACTGGTATTTTCAACTAAATAACCTTTATCGATGATACCGATATTACGACACAACATTTCAGCCTCTTCGAGATAATGAGTGGTCAAAATAATAGTGACACCTTGCTGATTAATCTTCTTTAAAAAAGTCCACATTGAGCGACGTGCTTCAATATCAACACCCGCAGTAGGCTCATCTAAAATCAATAAACGCGGTTCATGCATTAACGCACGGGCAATCATTAAACGACGTTTCATGCCCCCCGATAATTCACGAGAAGGTTGATCGCGTTTTTCCCACAAATCTAACTGTTTTAAATATTTTTCTGCACGTCGCAGTGCATCTTTACGTTTGATACCATAATAACCTGCTTGATTAACCAGTATCTGAATAGGCGGTTCAAATTGATTGAAATTAAACTCCTGTGGCACTAAACCAATTTGTTGCTTAGCTTGCTCAAGCTGAGTCGACAAGTCATAACCAAAAACATTTACCTGACCAGATGTTTTATTTACTAATGATGAAATAATACCAATGGTAGTCGACTTTCCTGCGCCATTAGGGCCTAACAATGCGTAAAAATCACCTTCAGCGACTTCTAGTGAAATGCCTTTTAAAGCGACAACCCCACCTTTATACGTTTTAGTAATATCTTGAAGTTCGATTGCATTCATAACCGTATAAACCTTAATAATTTGTGATTCCTAGCAATGAAGAAAAAGCACAGACATGATTGCCAGATGAAGATAATATTATTCTGCTTAATTAAATGCTCAATTGTCACACAGGAAAAAGGGGCCATATCAAGGCACACAATTAAGTGCAACACAGAGATGACCTGTTTTAACTAGCAGGAATGATCAGATAGTTAAGCGGATTGGTATGATACCTTATTGAAGGTCGATTGTAGCACTAAATAACGATGATAGAAGACGAAAACGAAGGTGAAGGTCAACAAATATAATTGAAACTAAGCCCTTAATAAAAAACAAGTATCATTATTTACAGGGTCTTAGGTTAAGTTTATTTATCATGTGTCATTCCTTGTTAGTTGATATGACCGAAATGAGACAGGTTTTTAAACAATATCAGTAAGTAAATAATTGCCTACTTACTGATATTTTTAACGTGCAATAGGTTAGAGAACTTTACTTAAAAATTGTTGCGTTCTTTCTTTTTGAGGGTTATCCAAAACTTGTTGAGGTGTCCCAATCTCTTCAATCAATCCTTCATGAAAAAATGCAACTTTATCAGACACTTCTTTTGCAAATGCTATCTCATGCGTGACACAAATCATGGTCATACCATCATCACGAAGCAACCTTAAGGTATCTAATACTTCACCAACAAGTTCAGGATCAAGTGCGGAGGTAACCTCATCAAATAACATATAAGCGGGCTCCATCGCTAATGCTCGGGCAATAGCAAGTCGTTGCTGTTGCCCGCCAGACATTCGGGTAGGGTACTCATTTAGTTTATCACCAAGGCCAACATGAATAAGTTCTTTCCTCGCAAGTTCTTGTGCCTTTTCTTTACTGAATCCTTTTACAATCTGTGGCGCAAGCGCTGCATTTTCTAACACGGTTAAATGAGGAAAAGAATTCCACTGCTGAAAGACCATGCCTAAATTTTCTCTTAATTTGTTTTTATTGGTTTTTTCATGATGAACATCTATACCATCAACAATAATATTGCCATGATTAATCTTTTCAATGGCATTAATACAGTATAAAAGTGTGGATTTACCACTGCCACTTGCCCCAATGATACTAACGACTTCACCTTTGTTAACGTTTAAATCAATACCTTTTAAAACTTGCAAATCGCCAAAAGATTTGTGAACCGCTTTAATTTCAATCATATTTCCATTTTCCTTTCTACATATTTCCCATAACGCGACAATGGATAAGAGATCATAAAGTAAAATAACCCCACTCCTATCAATATCATAAGAGGTTGTTGTGTTCGTGCGATTAATTGATCTGCGGTTTTCAGTAATTCCATATAACCAATCACTGAAACAAGTGCTGAATCTTTTATGACGCTGAGTGCAACACCCAGCCACGAAGGGAAAACGGCTCTCATACCTATCGGCATACGAACGTATCTGACGGTTTGAAAATAAGTCATGCCCAGCGAGCGTGCGGTATTTCTCATCGCCACCGGTACACTATTAAAGCCACTTCGAAACACTTCACTCATAAATGCCATGGTATAAAGCGACAATATAATTGAGCCTGCAACAAAGGGTTCGAGGGGATATCCCATCACACCGATAAAAGTACTAAAAAGTATAAGTTGAATAATAAGGGGCACCGATCTAAGAATATCTAGAAAGCCACCTAAACAAATATTAATGTACTTATTTGACTCTGCTCTTGTAAACCCGACGACTATCCCCAACAGGCTACCAACAAGTATCGCAACAACCGAGATATAAACGGTATTTAAAACACCGGATAAAATAAATCCAGTATCATGCCAAGATAAAGGAGTAAATAAATTCATCATGAAAGATCGCCTTTAAACACTTTTTTGGCAATCAAGCTAGCCACCAAAAGCACCAATTTTGTTATTATAAAATACATGACAGCCGCCACGATGAAAAACTCTAAGGTTCTAAATGAAAGTGATTGTAACCTTTGCGTCTCACCTGATAGTTCATTCATGCCCACCAGTATGCCAAGGGAGCTCATTAATATTGACCAAACAAATTGATTCGTCATAGGATGGTAAATTCTTCTAAACATTTGTGGCAATATCACATAGCGATAAACTTTAACATTACTCATACCCAGTGATTTTGCGGCGCTATATTGGGTCTTTGGAATGGATTGAAAACCACCTCGGAAGGTTTCCGCTAAGTAACCCGCATTGATAAAAACCAATGCAAAAAAAACCGAGAAATAGGGACTAAGATGGATGCCATAAGCACCGAGACCAAAATAAGCCATGTAGATAAGAAAAAGTGCCGGGGTATTTCGGGCTATCTCCACCCAAAGATTGGCAATATGATAATAAACCCTTGATGTAGACATCTTACCTAACGCCAAAAATACGGCAATAACGATGCCAACGAGCATCGATAAAACAGATACATGCACGGTTGTAAACGCACCACTTAACAGTTGCGGAAGGGCATGCAGTACAACATTCCAATGAAATTCATAATCTCCCATAGATCCCCTATTATAATTTTTATGAGTCTAAAATAATCAATTCCAGCGACAAGCTGGAAACATTGAACCTTATTATTGCAACACTATCTTACAAATCATCTCTGAGATTTACAGAGATACATTGTTGATATTTTACATCCCTTATGACACCTGCAATTAAGAGCAAACAGATACTGATGTTTTCTCGTTTTTTAACGTCACGTAACTTATAGCAGAGGAGACTATAGATGAAACTAGGAATGTTAAAATATTGAATGCCTCCATAAAAACTGGAGGCTTAGACAGTTTAATTTAAGATCGCCAACAATTATTTATTGTCTCTTAATGATTGAACCATATCCGCTGATACTGGCGTACCAAAATGTTTCATGTGCAATTCATCCAAACGACCATCTCTGATCTGATGAATTAAAAATAAATTCAGATAATTTATCCAGGCAAGTTCATTTCTTTTTACAATAAGCCCGACAACATCATCATAGTTTGGCACATAAGGTCCAGCAATAAAGTCATCAAACTGACCTGATGTCAATTTTGTTGCAATATTCGTATTAGTCGATATTAGCGCATCTATTTTGCCTTGATACAAGCCTAAAAATGCATCATTCTCTGATTTGAAAGAGGTATAATTATCTCTTCCCCAGCCTTGTTGATCCGCGTATTTAAAGTATTCAGTTTCATACGTCGTACCCAGAGCGGCACCCACTTTTACATTTTTAAGATCGTCAAAAGAGGTCATTTTCACACCTTTCTTAGATAAAACCTGAAACTTAAAAACAAAATAGGGAGAAGTAAAACCAACTGATTTTGCACGCTCTAATGTATCTGAAGTAGATCCAACAACAACATCTGTTTTAGCAGAAATTAATGAAGGGATTCTATCGCCCCATGTGAGGTTCAACACATTCGATTCGACTCCTAAAACTTTAGCCAAATCATTACAATAATCAACATCAAAGCCTGCCGCTTGATTATCTTTATCCGTATAACCCATGGGTGGAAAATCAAGCACAACGCCACAATTTAAAGTGCCACGCTTGATAACATCATCAAGCTTATCTGCACTCGCACTCGTAAACGCACCTATTGTTAGAATTGAAGCAACAACTAACGATACCTTTTTGACTAACTTCATACTTTCTCCTTGAACTTTTTATTTTAAATT
>JBAHZV010000150.1:0-6082 GCA_037132845.1 Psychromonas sp. | reverse complement strand
AGATATTCGTGATAATGCTGTTGTGATGACCATCAAAGAAGGCCAAGTTGTTTACCGTCAGTAAACTTAAAATATAATGTTCGCCCTTATGTAATTAAAAGTAGGGCTTACATTATACTAACAATGGATTGATTATCTCTTTGCTTTTATTTTCAAGACTTTAATATTACCAATAAGAAGGCAACACTGCTAATCGCTCAAAAATCAGCATATTGTGTGTCTAAAGAGACCAAGTCAATTGTTGCCAGTCATTGTGCTGTGCTTGTTGTAATAACCGTGTACAAGGGTTTACAACGATGGCTTTATTAACAAATTGACACATGGCGAGGTCGTTAATGGAGTCTGTATAAAAGGTTAACCGGCTATTTTCTTTGTTATTTTCAGCCAACCAAATTTTCAAGCGTTTCACTTTACCTTCTCTGAAGGTGGCAATGCCTTGAATTTGATCGCTGTAACAGCCATTAATTATTTTCATATCAATGCCCATCGCAGATTTTACACCCAGTTGCCGTGCTACCTTCTCAACAATAAAACTCATGGTTGCCGAGATGATGATCGTTTTTTTGTCTGCTTGATGCAGTTTTTTTAACAGGTTTAATGCCTGTGGATATAAGCACGGTAGGATACAAGATTGCACACACTCCTCAACTAATTGGTCGACATTCTCTTTGCTTAATTTGGCTAATGGCGCCATGCAAAATTGCAAATATGTTGGCATGTCCAGTTTACCTATCGCATATAAACCCATTAACCGTTGATCTTCTAATAAAAAGTTGGGTTCGGTGACTATTTTCTTGGCCACCAAAAATTGATGCCAAAGCATTGCGCTATCGGTTGCGATCAAGGTTTCATCGAGATCAAAAATAGTAATATCATTCTGCATATTATTAGCTGACCGCCTTTAGTTCATTAAGATTAAACATAATTTGTAATTGACTACCAGGCTGCATTAGCCTTTCCGATGAACGGTTTAATAGATCTACAGTGATCTCACAATCCTTTACCTGTACCTTATAGCGAATAACATTACCCAGTAGTTGGTGATTTTTAATAATGGCGGTGCTTGGAGCAGAAATATGTTTACCATATTCACGTCCTTCTTCGCGCACGTAAATAGACTCAGGACGAATAGCGAGCTTATGACTGACCGTTACTCCCAATATAGATTGCGCCTGCTGCGCCGAAAGCAGGTTATAATTACCCATAAAACGTGCCACAAATTCATTGGCGGGTTGTGTATAGAGATCTTCTGCTGTGCCTTGCTGCACGATATTACCGTTATCCATTAAGAAAATACGATCCGACATTGTCATCGCCTCTTCTTGGTCGTGGGTAACAAAAATAGTGGTTAGGTTTAACTCTTTTTGAATTTCACAGATCTGCTGACGCAAACGTTTACGAATACGCGCATCTAATGCAGAAAGTGGTTCATCTAGTAGCAATATTTGTGGTTGTACTACGAGGGAACGGGCGAGCGCGACACGTTGTTTTTGACCACCAGAGAGCTGCTCAGGATATTGTAATTCTTTACCTTTAAGTTCGACTAATTCGATTACTCGCTGCACCTGTTTAGTTATTTGCTCCTTGTGTATCTTCTTCATTTTTAAACCGAAGGCGATATTGTCTTGTACCGTCATATTAGGAAACAGTGCATAGGATTGAAAAACCATGCCTATATTACGTTGCTGTGCGCTGAGTTGAGTTATGTTTTTACCCGCAACCCATATTTCGCCTGCTTCAACGTCATTTAATCCCGCTAGGCTACGTAATAGAGTGGATTTACCACAGCCACTGGGGCCAAGTATGGTAATAAATTCACCCTGTTCGATAGTGAAATTAATATCTTTAAATACGGTGTGATTGGAAAAACGTTTAACAAGATTTTTTACTGTAACAAAACTCATGATTGAGTGCCTCGACTAATGTGGCTAGCAAGCCAGGTTAACAAGAATACAAAGAGGAAATAGGTCATCACCAACGCGGAGGTAAAATGTCCACTGCTTTTACTTATGTGGTAAAGGTAAATTTGCAAGGTTTCGTAACGCGTGCCGACTAAAATATTAGAAAAAACAAATTCACCCAATAAGAAAGAGAAGGACAAGAATAACGAAGCTAATAGTCCCTTTTTAATATTGGGTAAGATAATCATCAAAAAGGCCTGTACGGTGCTCGCGCCAAGCAAGTGAGAAGCATCCATTAAATCACGTAGATTAATCGCTTCTAGACTATTGGCGGTAGCACGGTACATAAAGGGGAGTGCGATGGTGAAATAAGTACCAATTAAGATCCAAGGGGTGCCAACTATTTGCAGTGAACTATCTGCATATAATTGTAATAGCCCCACGGATGAAACAACTGGAGGCACGGCAAAGGGTAATAGAATTAAGACATTCATTAGCCCACTTAATTTAGGAAAATAATAAAATACCACAAAGATAAGCGGAATAATTAACAGTGTGCTCAATAATAGGGCTGCAATACAGATTAATAATGAACGCCCAAAAGCCGCTAAAAAACGAGGATCCTGCCATAGTTGCCCATACCAATCTAAACTTAAACCATCGGGTAAAATACTGGCCCCCCAACTGGAGGATATAGAGTACAAAAAGGTCGCCAAAATGGGGATTAAAAGTAGTGCAATGGTACTGTATACAATACATTTATGGTAAATAATATTAGCCTTTATCATGGTAACTTCTCGCTATTAAGTATTGGTTAATCAGGGCAATAAAGGCAAGTATCAAAACGATTAACACTGAGATAGCGGCAGCAAGGTTAGGCTCAAGAAACATATCTCCGGAAACTAAACTCGCGATACGTATGGAGATCATATTGTAGTTACCCGACGTTAGTGCATAGACACTGGCATAGGCACCAATGGCATTGGCAATGAGGATAATAAGCGTGCCGAATAATGCTGGTGACAAAATGGGCAGGGCAATATATCGCCAGTAGTGATAACGATTGGCGCCCAGCAACATGGAAGCCTCTTGCCAGTCATTGTGTAATGCATCGAAAGCGGGATAAAGCAGTAACGTCGCCAATGGCACCTGAAAATAGACATAAATGACTAATAATCCCCACTGTCCGTAGAGATTAAAGTCATCAATAAAGCCATATTTTTTGAGTAACAGGGTGATCGCGCCGTTAAAACCGAGAATAATGATAAAGGCAAAAGCCAGTGGTACACCGCTGAAGTTACTAGCCATGTTGGTAAAAGATATCACCCAGTCTCGCATAAAGGAGTCAACTTGACGTAATGAAGAAACAAACACAACAGCGATCCCCAAGCCAATCAAGCTGGACCAAAAAGCGATCCATAAGCTGTTACCAAACCCTTGTAAAATAAACGCTGAGTCGAATATCTCCCGGTAGTTTTCTAAGCTGTAGGCATTGTCAAAAATAAAACTGTTAATAAAAATCCACAGCATCGGAGCGATTTGAAACAAAATGAATATAATGGCAAAGGGTAAAAGTAGTAAAGCGGGTTTAAAATGCTTAAAATGCCAGAACATTAACCTGTCGTATATTTTTTTCTTTGACTGCTGTGTTGTTATTATTCCTATGTCATTCATGCTATTAATAACTCGTATTTTAATAAATCAGTGCTGAAATGCTTATCAGGTGCGTTTAGACCTAATAAGTGGCAGACGGTGCCACAGATTTCATGTTGCTTCAGTTGTACGCTCTGGTGGCTAAAATGCTCACCAATCACAAACATGGGTACTTGACGCTCTTCTTCTAAAATCCCGCCATGAGATTTATCGTTATTCATGCCGTGATCACTGGTAATTAATATTTGGTAGCCGTCTTCCATCCACTGATCTAGATAGTCAGAAAGAATCAAATCTACTTGACGGGCACTATTGCGATATTGGGAGGAATGCAAACCAAATTTATGGCCTGCATCATCAATATTCATCGGGTGAATTAATAGAAAGTCTGGATTGTGCTGTTGGATTAAATGTTGTGCATCAAGGAATAACATTTCATCGGGGTAATCATCGAGGTGATAAAAACTACCGTGTTGAATATTAAGTGCTTTATTATTGGTAAAACGATCTGTTTTAGCATGGTAGGGCGAGCTATTATATAATTCACTGATCCAATGATAGGCCGCGGCTGCCGTGGTGAGCCCCGCGTCCTTCGCGAGACTAAAAATACTAGTGTGTTTAGAGAGGCGTCTAATATCATTATGCACAATGCCACTTTGTGCCGGTGTTTTACCGGTTAATATACATTCGTATAGGGGGCGTGATAGTGAAGGTAAGGCACAATTCATCGGATACAGTGTTGCTTGATTATTCTCAATTAATGCGTGTAAGTAACCCATGCAATCACGAGCGACTTGATAATTAAGACCATCAAGAACAATCAATATAACTTTATTCTTCATGCATGTTTTCCAATGTTGATAGAGGGTAAGACGTTACTTGTTGTTTTGTGGCTTAGGTGAATCAGTCACCTAAGCCATCAACAATCAGTGTTTTTGATTATTTATTGTATATTGATAAGGACGAATTCTTGCCATTGGCGAGGTAATTTACGTGCTGATTTTTCCCAGTCGCTAAAGTTATTGACCGAGTACACATTGTTGTATTGGTCATTGGCAATTAATTTAGCTTGGATTTCTAAGGGTAATTTGACGTTTGTGCGGATCGGACGGGCGTAACCCGCCGCTAAGTTAATTTGACCCTTATCACTAAATATATATTCTCTCGCTAGTTTTGCCGCATTGCTATTTTTCGCGTATTTATTAATGAGGGTGGTGTAACCTGAAATAACGGAGCCATCTTGAGGTATGGTCACGCTAAAACGTTTTGTATCTATTTTATCTCGGTAGCTTAACGCATTGAAATCCCACATTATAGCTACGGCCACTTCGCCTTTTTCGATGTTAGCTAGACTGGGGTCGTTAAAGGAGATACGCCCTTGTTTAGCGAGTTTGGCAAAAAAATCAAGTGCAGGTTTCAGGTTTTTTTCATTACCCCCATTGGCAAAGGCGGCGGCTAAGACTGCGTTATTAGCTTGTGCAGCAGTGCCTACATCCCCGACAGAAACCATATAATCACCCTTGAGCAGATCCTCCCAACTTTTTGGTGGATTATCAACGAGATTATTGTTGGACAAAAAGGAAATCGTGCCAGTATAAGCAAGTGCCCAGTGACCATCTTTATCTTTGGCCCAGTTTGGAATGTCATCCCAAGTGCTAGGTTTATAGGGTTGGGTAACACCTTTGCTAAACGCGATACGGGCAAAAGCAAAACCGACATCACCAATATCTGCCGTGGCATTCTTTTTCTCCGCAGCGAATTTAGCTATTTCCTGTGCGGAGCTCATATCTGTGTCTTGGTGTGTTAAACCATATATATTTTTTAAATCCTGCCAAGTGCCTTTCCAGTTTGCCCAAGAATCAGGCATCCCTAGACTGTATATTTTTCCTTCCGCTTTAGCTGCCTTGATCAAGCTTTCGATATCTGTATTGGCATATACACTGGCGCTGGTTAAGGATGCGATTAAGGTGATACCTGTTAATATGTTTTTCATTATTCTTCCTTCAACTAGGGTCTGTAAGATGAAGCTCATGCTAATGCCACTTTATGACAGTTATGAGGCAAAAATATGACAGTTTTAAGGCAAAGTTTTTTTTAAAAAAAGTGAGTTTTTAAAAAATACAGATTAAGGGTTATCAATCAACCATCAAACCCTATTAATAAGTTTGTGCGCAATGAAGCAACATAGATGTAAAAATTATCGTTCTCAACATATTTAGTCATATTGCACTTGAAGTCGCTCATGATGATTTTAATGTTTTATCTTTTTGTTACGTTTAACGTGGTGGTCGTTTTTATCCTAATTAAAGGTTTACAGAGCGATATAGATAACGATTGATTTTTAGGAAGGGAAATAGCGTTATGATGTTGCTTTGATGTAAATATAATGTAAAAAATTAACATTTAAATTTGACTGAACAACCAAGATCAAGATAAGGTGTTGCTTCCATTGGATATCGTCTTTAAAACGATGCATTTATATTATTTATGAATGTTTGGGAACTTGGTCAAAACCCAAGGCTGCCCCC
>JBAHZV010000128.1:0-7425 GCA_037132845.1 Psychromonas sp. | reverse complement strand
AACTGATGCGAGTGCATTATATAAAAAGCTTTGTTTGCACGCTGTGTATGTGCGCCTTAGTGATGAAAATGATGCACTGCGTTTTGGTCTTTGCGATGAGTTACAGTTAATCACATTAGCGAAAGTATTGGCAAAGGCACTCTAGGGAAGCCTCTTTATAGGAGCTTATTTTAGCGTTGTCGTTTTATGTACGTCCATATAATGGGTTAACTTTTAAGTACAAATTTATTGCCATTAAATGCCATTTTTGAAAGTAAAGCTTTAACACTTTCTTGTGACTTTGTATCAAAGCTGAGACCGTATTTGGCGTAATGACGCGATTTTTGTAAATTACATAAACGCCCACGGAGTAATAACTTCTCTTTTTTATTTTTCGGGTTGGTGTGCATTTCTAACTTAACCGCTTCGCCGACTTCAAAGCTTTGTGTCAGCGGGCTCACAATAAAACGGCAACCATTTCGAGAAATATCACGTACTTCAGTCTCTACTTTCTGTCCATTAATCGCGACATAACCGCTAAAATTCACTTCATATCTCGCTTCTTTACGCAGTTGATTAATTTTCATCATTGGGGGGACCGAAAGAAAAATCACTGCTAACTTATTACTTAAAATATGTATGATTTGACTACGAAATCTAATGATAGCGCCTTCACCTCTTTGAGAAAATGCACGTGCATTTACCCAAAAACCTTCTTGAAAAAAAGAATTCATTTCATCTTTTGATACACGAGGAATTTCGATCAGGATGAGATCTTTTGAGTGATAACCAATAAACTTTGTTTTCGAGGTGAATGACATACCGACCGGGCTGGTCACTCGGATGATTAATTCACTACCAATATTGAGCATTTCAATTGCATCGCTACTATTAATGGCACTTTCTGATAGTTGTGATTTAGCAAGTTGCGGACTGAGTTCATCATCTGTGTTGTTATTTTGCTCATTCATTATATGTTGTGACCACCTAGTATTGGAAATAAGGAGATAAAAATACCGAAGTCAGTTACTTGGCTTCGATATTTACTATTAAAGTCTTAGAAGTCTATGTTCACACCTGCATATAAACCATCTGTTTCCGAATCAAATTCCACATCATCAAAATCATCAAAATCGAAGTGTTGCATACGATAACCCGCTTGTAAGTCGAGGTCAAAAGCAACCAATGGGAGTACATATTTCACACCAACAGAAGCATCATACATAGTATTATCTGAATATGAAAAACCTAGGCCTTTTGCAAAAAAGAAAAAAGGTGTACCGGCAACGCCAATTTCTGCGGCTGCATAGACATGTGGGAGATACCCATCAAAATCCTGCCAAGCACCAGTTTGAAAGACTTTAGAATCGCTAAATTGCGTAAGGCCAAAACCCACATCAACAGAGGCTAAATCATTATCTAAAAGTTCATAATAGAGTGTGTAATCTCGTTTTGTATATTCAAGATCATCACCATCAACAGAAGACTGTGCAAACTTTAAATTTGGTATTAATGGGATGAAATGTTCAATTGAACCTTCAAATGTTACGCCTTCGCTACTGCCACTATCACTTCCGTTAACCGTTTGATTTTGTTGCCAAAAATTCATTTCGATATCACCGCCAATTAACATGTCGGCCGAGACACTGAGGGAAGCAGAGGCAATTAAAGAGACTAATAAAATTTTTTTCATGTATTTTCTTCTTTATGTTGTTGATTAAATATTTGACATATTATCACATAATTAAATAAACGGTTATTTATCATATAAGTAAAAAATATTTATATTATTTTCTTTGCTTTGCTTAAATTGTAATGACTGGTGATAAAAATGGGTCTATCAAGGCGCACAAATGACTCAAGGCAGATGTGTGTTTATTTTTTTCTATACACACTGTAAAGCGACTAATAAAAATACGCTTTTTAACTTAATAGTTAAAATTATTCAGGATTCTTGTAAGAATAAGTAAAATATAGGTATTTTATAGATTCAATATTTGATTTGGACGTCTAGAAGTCTTACTATATTAAGCTAATGATAAAAGTATACTTAATAATGAAATTGACTAAAATAAAATAGTCGTTTAATTTCAGGAAATATGATGATAGAAATAAAGAACGTGGATAAGGAGTTTTATCAGGGGGGGAAAGTCATTAAGGCTCTTTCTGATATTAATTTGAGTATAAAACAAGGCAGTATTTTTGGTGTGATTGGCGCATCTGGCGCGGGAAAAAGCACGTTAATTCGTTGTGTCAATTTACTCGAAAGACCTACGAGCGGGCAGGTTTTTGTTGATGGTACCGATTTAACGCAATTATCTAAGGGACAGTTAACGCTTCATCGCCGTAAAATTGGCATGATTTTTCAACATTTTAACCTATTATCTTCGCGGACTGTTTTTAATAACATATCATTACCCCTCGAACTTGCAGGTATTAGCAAAACCAAAATCAAACAAAAGGTTGAAGGTTTATTGGAGCTTGTTGGTCTGGTGGATAAACGGGATGTTTACCCCGCTAATTTAAGTGGCGGTCAAAAGCAGCGCGTCGCGATTGCTCGTGCATTAGCATCTGATCCAAAAGTTTTATTATGTGATGAAGCGACGAGTGCCTTGGATCCCGCCACCACAAAATCTATTTTAGCGTTATTAAGTAAAATTAATGAAGAATTAAACCTGACCATCTTATTGATCACGCATGAGATGGCAGTGGTGAAGGGTATTTGCCAAGAAGTCGCAATTATTGGTGATGGTCGACTGGTTGAAAAAGGAAAAGTGGGTGATATGTTTGCCCATCCTAAAACGTCCCTTGCTCGGGAATTTATTCGTTCAACATTAGATCTCTCTATTCCAGCTGATTATCGTCGTCGGTTACAGCTCACCCGCAGTGAAAATAGTCATCCATTGATTCGCTTAGAATTTACTGGCGCGTCAGTTGATACGCCTGTAATAAGTCATGTTGCGCGTGAATTTGATATTGATATTAGTATATTAAGTTCAAATATGGATTATGTAGGTGGTGTTAAATTTGGCCTTATGCTCGCTGAATTTATTGGCTCAATGGCGGCTGCTGAGCAAGCTATCCAATACTTAAAAGATCAAAAAATAGAACTAGAGGTGCTAGGTTATGTCGTTTAATAGCGTGACTACATGGTGGGTAGAAAATCCGCGTTTGATCGAGTTATTGGTCGATTCATTGGGGCAAACCGTGGTGATGGTTTTCACTTCTGGTTTTATTGGTTTTGTATTTGGTATTCCAATCGGCGTATTATTACACCTCAGTAAAAAAAATGGCTTATTAGAAAATACCCCATTAAATAAAATGTTAGGTATCATCGTCAATATTGGACGCTCTATACCCTTTATCATTTTATTGGTTGCACTTATTCCCGTCACCCGTTTTATTGTTGGCTCTTCCATTGGTACTGCGGCGGCGATTGTTCCTCTGACCATTGGCGCGATCCCTTTTATTGCACGATTAGTTGAAGGTGCATTATTAGAAGTGCCAGCGGGGTTAGTTGAGGCAGCACAAGCGATGGGTGCAAAACCCATTCAAATTATTAACAAGGTATTATTACCAGAAGCATTGCCGGGCATTATCAATGCCGTCACCATCACCTTGGTTACCCTTGTTGGTTACTCGGCGATGGCTGGAACCGTTGGTGGGGGGGGACTTGGCGATGTTGGTATTCGTTATGGGTATCAGCGTTTTGACGCCACGGTAATGATTATAACCATCGTTATCTTAGTGATTTTGGTTCAAATGATTCAATCTATCGGTGATCATCTGGTTAAACGTGTTGATCATCGCTAAATATTTACGCTTGATTTCAGCAATATTATTTCAAACAACATTATTTTAACAACATTATTTCAAACACATTTAAAAAGGAAGATTTATGAATTTCAATATTAAAAAAGTGCTAACCATTTTAGGTTTAGTCTCAACATTTGCTTTGTTCGGTTGCGGTGAAAAAGAAGTGCTAAAAATAGACAATACAACGATAACCATCGGTGTTATTGCTGGCGCGGAAGCACAAGTTGCAGAAATTGCAGCAAAAGTCGCTAAAGAGAAGTATGATCTTGACGTTACAATCGTGACATTTTCAGATTATATCACGCCAAATGCGGCGCTTGATGAAGGCTCAATTGATGTTAATGCATTCCAACATAAACCTTACCTTGATCAACAAATAACTGATCGTGGTTACAAATTTGCCGTTGCGGGTAATACACTGGTATATCCCATTGCTGGTTACTCAAATAAAATCAAATCATTAGATGAGTTGAAAGAGGGCGATCAAATAGCCGTACCAAGTGATCCAACAAACTTAGGCCGTTCTTTAATTTTGTTAGAGCAGCAGGGCTTATTAACCTTAAAAGAAGGTGTTGGGCTTAAAGCCACGGTTTTAGATATTATTGGCAGTGCTAAAAACTTAAAAATTATTGAGTTGGAAGCAGCACAATTACCTCGTTCATTAGATGATGTCAGTCTTGCTATCATCAATACAACTTACGCGAGTTCTATTAATCTTTCTCCTGAGAAAGATGGCCTTTTTGTTGAAGACAAAAAATCTCCTTACGTTAACTTGATTGTCGCGCGTGAAAACAATGTACAAGCCAGCAATGTGCAAAACTTTGTTAAAGCATATCAGACTGATGAAGTGTACCAAGCTGCCCTTAAAATATTTAATGGTGGTGCTGTTAAAGGCTGGTAAGATCTGCTTTTAATGAGTATAAGGCATTAACTATAAGGCATTAAGCATCGCTTAATGCCTTTTTTTATGCCAATTAAATATGTAAAAATACGTCAGTAAAAAATTGCTTCGTGTTATTTTACTTATAACAACGCAATCATTGTATTGATAACCAATGTTATTTTTAGCTCGTCAACGTTTCATTATTACTTTAAAAGATCACATCATGCATTCAAAAATACAATTGACTAAAGAACAGATAAGAATAAACAAACCCGCCCGTGAAAAGTATTTAACACAACCTAAAATTCCGCTTGTTCTGGTCTTGGATAATGTCACCAACAGTTACAACATCGGCTCTTTTATTCGACTTGCCGATGCCTTTGCAATCGAAAAAATTATTGTCTGTGGCGAGCTGACTATTTCAGATAAAAAGCTTAGAAAAGCGTCTCGAAACGAAGCAAAATGGGTTTGTATTGAATATAGCAAGGATACCGTAGCAAGCTTACAAACATTAATTGATCAAGGGTATGCTATTTTTGGTGTTGAGTTATGCCATCACTCCGTTGATTATAAAGCGATCCGTTATCCATCACCCTGTGTATTAGTGTTAGGTAATGAGCGTAAAGGTGTCAGTGAAAGTGCATTACAGCTGACCCAGCAACAAATACACATCACCATGTTTGGCATGGGTAATTCACTGAATGTTTCGACCGCAGGGGCGATTGTTTTAGCTGAATGTGCAAGCCAAATACGAGAAAATATGAATAGGTAATGAAACCGTTAGCCACAACTGTAAATAAATGCTGACCAAGAAGTGAACCGCCTACAATAAAATCGTCTCTAAACAATACCCGTCATTAACGAGTTGCTGGTGCGCTTATGTTTTCTTATCTCTGTGTTTTTATTGATCTTTTTATTGACTTTTCCTAAGGTATTCTGACATTCTTGATACTCAATACTGAGTGATAACAGCATTCTCTTGATTAATGATCGGTTTCTATAATCGATCATTAATCAATTACCTAAATTTTCAATAACCTTAATTTCCAAGAGAGAAAAATGATGAATATCAAAATCCTATTAAGCGCTTTAACGTTAGCATTGGCAAGCCAATATGCACTCGCCAATGAAGCACCTGCGGGTCGTAAAGGACCACCACCGGAAGCCATTTCTGCCTGTGAAGATAAAAGTGCAGGTGACAGTGCTGAGTTTACCGGTCGTGACGGAGAGTCAATAACCGGTACATGTAAAGAGAGGCATGGAACACTTATTCTACAACCTGATAACATGCCGAATAAAAAAGAAGGGCGCAAAGGCTCCGCTTCATAAGGCTACAGATTTACCCTCTTTGCTGTGCTCATTTTCAAAAAGGCTTGAGCATTAAGGGCCATTCGGTTAACCCATAAAGAATAGCGCCAATCAGCTATCAGCTATTGGCTATTGTCTATTGGCTATTGGCTTTTGGGTATCAGCTATGGGTTATCTGCTATTGGTTATTGGTTATTGGTATATTCCATCTATATTTCACGATAATATTGCCCTGCAAGCTAACCCTCTATGGTCATATTAAAACCTTCAAATTTAAAGGAATAAAGTACATGAATAATAAAAGGATGTTCGCGTTAAGCGTTAGCGCTATTTTACTCGCGCCGAATGTTAATGCCGCCAATAAAGTAGCGGATGCGCGTGGTAATGCAATGGGTAACACCGGTGTTGCTTCTTCACATTATTTGACTGCACCCTTTTATAACCCTGCACTGGGGGCGAATTTTAAAGCACACGATGATTTCGCTATTCTTCTTCCCGCTATCGGCGCTTCTTTTGATGATGTGGACGAAAACTTAACAACAATTGATGACTTACAATCATTCATGGATGATTTTACATCCTCTCAAGCTGATATTGACCAACTAGAAGCCTATCTTAATGAACTGGATAGCAATGCGCCCTTAACCGTTACCGCTGGATTAGGATTTGCCTTTGCACTGCCAATGAATACTGTTTCGGTTAACTTCTTTTCGCGTGCTTATGTTGAAGTGATTGCTTCTGCTAACATCAGTAATGCAACGGATATTGAAGACCGTTATGATCAATCAACGGTCAATATGCTGGCCTTTGGTTATGCCGAATTTGGGTTCGCATTTTCTAAAACGTTCACTCTTTCAGGTGAAAGAGTGTCCTTTGGCATCACCCCTAAATACCAGCGTATGAACACATATGCACAAGCGGTGAGTGTCGATGATTTCGATCTTGATGATTATGATGAAAGTGAAATTACCAAAGATGCATTTAACCTTGATTTAGGCACTGTCTGGTATAAAGATAATTTTCAAGTGGGGTTAGCGGTTAAAGATCTCTTTTCACAAAAGGTAGACGTTCAGCCTTTAAGTGGCTTTGGATCCGGTATTGATACTTATAAATTAGACACACAAGTCACCGTTGCGCTTGCTTATTTTTCTGATTATTTTATTGCCGCTATTGATGCCGATTTAACCAAACAAACGCGTTTTCAAGGGGTTGATGATGATACACAGTTTGTACGTGTTGGCATCGAAGGCAATGCCTGGGGCTGGGCTCAGTTACGTGCAGGTTATGAGGTAGACTTACAAGGAACGCTTGATAATACCATTACGGCTGGTATTGGCATGAGTCCATTTGATGTTGTAAAACTGGATTTAGCAGGCTCTTATGCAGGTGAGAATCAGCTCGGCGTTTCTGCTAGCTTAGCCTTTACTTTTTAACGCATA
>JBAHZV010000166.1:0-13348 GCA_037132845.1 Psychromonas sp. | reverse complement strand
TTCATCGTAAAAAAACTAAAAATAAGGGCTAATCATCTTGGCTGATTAGCCCTCTTAATTTATTTAAGTAATACCACGTGCTTTTAATAATGCACTTTGAAAATCATCCTCACAATCTTTTTTTATTCCTGGAATCATTTCACCTTTTTCGGTTTGATCCATTTTTAGGTGATAAATAATGACTTCATCACTGAGGTTCGCAAGTGACTTTTCAAAGCCAGATTCTTTACTCAGTAAAGCCAGTACTTCTAATAAGCTTAATTCTTGATTTTTTAACCAGTAAGGTTTTAATAACTCAAGTACTTCATTAATACGATGTGATTGCATTAAATTTATCCCGTTTTGTTGTTGCTCATAAAATAGATCGCTATTATGATAAATTATGGCGTAATTCGACTAGCACCTGTTTGGCACTTGGTTTAATGCCTCGCCACATTGCAAAGCTTTCTGCTGCTTGGCCGACTAACATGCCTAATCCATCCATGACCGCTCTTGCACCGAGTTGTTTTGCCCAATGGTTGAAAGGTGTGGCTTCAGCGCTATACATCATGTCATATATTGCGGTTTCTGGTCGAATTAATTGCGGGCTAATTGCAGGGATTTGGCCATTGATGCTGGCTGCCGTAGAATTAATAATAAGGTCAAAGTCACCTTCTAATTGAGCAAGTTCACAGGCATTTACATTCCCTAATTTATTGAATATATTAACTAATGTTTCTGCTTTATGAAAAGTACGGTTGGCAATGACTAATTCTTTTGGTGATTCGGCAAGTAGTGGGCCACAAACGCCACGTGCCGCGCCCCCTGCGCCAAGTAATAAAATACGCGCATCCGAGAGATGAATATGATTATTTTTAAGATCTAAGACTAAGCCCGCACCATCGGTATTATCGCCAATAATAATATTGTCATCGGTTAACTTTAATGTATTAACCGCACCTGCGAGGGTGGCGCGCTCTGTGAGATGCTTTGCAAATTGGAAAGCTTGTTCTTTATAAGGCATGGTGATGTTGCACCCTTTACCGCCATTTTCAAAAAAATGACGCAAGGTAACTTTAAAGTCTTCATCGCAAGGCTCTATCGCTTTATAAACAAGTTTTTGAGATGTTTGCGTTGCAAAAAGAGTATGGATAAAGGGGGACTTACTTTGTTTTATTGGGTTACCAAAAACAGCATACTGGTCCATGAACGCTCCAAAATAGGGGTGATTTAAAAAATTTAATTTAGCATAAATATCAATATTTCTATACTGTGTAAAACAAAAATATAGAAATGGATTAAAATAAAAGAGTGTTGGTTAAATCACGTTGCGAGTAAATAAGAAGAGATGTGAAAGTGGAAAAACGTATTGAATTTCCGTTATTTGAGTTAACGGTCATTATTGTCCTCTTGTTAGTTTTGGTTGTTTTTTCTTTCCCAAAATTCATTGAGGTGGGAATAGAAGCACGTATTAGAGCGCTTCATGCCACGGTGCTAAACTTAAAAGCCGTCAATCGATTGCTTTATAGTCGCACACTGATTGCCGGGCGGGAGAAAAGCATTTTACAAGACGCCGGTTTTTTAGATGAAAGTGATGATGGCACTTACCTCGTGTATGGTGAATTACGTGCACAAAAAAACGATGTGCGCCATTTTTTAGAAAGTGACTCGCTGGCTTATTCTAAAACAAAAAATACCGAGATATTGCGCTTATATTTAGATCAATATAAAACCCCTGATTGTTATATTGATTATCAACAGGCTACGGGAAAAGTTATGTTAGATGGTAAGTACGCTATTCAACGAGCCAGTTACACAGTGAAAACCACTGGCTGCTAATAACAACTTAAGCGAGTAATAAGCGTAACCACATGCCTATTGGCGAGGTAAATCCGGTTGTGATTGAGCTTATCTCGCCTTTATTTATCACAAAAATAGTTGGTGTAACAGAAACCGACCATGCTCGACTAATTTCTCCTTTAGGATCATTGAGCACGTTGAAATCATATTGCTTAGCATTTAGATACTGTTGGACACGTGGTGACTCGCCGGAGGTAAGTGCAATCGTGACTACCTGATAATGTTCAGAGATGAAATTAACGGAAGGGGAAACACTGCGACACACAGCGCACCATGTTGCCCAAAAATAGACCAGCACGGGTTTCTCTTGGCTCATGGTTATTAAGTCTATCTTTTCACCACTAACGGATTGGGCTACAAGGTTTGGCGCTGATCCTGAAAGCATAGATTGGCTACGCCACAGATCAATCGCAGCGCTGATGATGACTATGATGACTATGATGAGTATCAAAAGCAGTGCTTCTTTTAACCAAGAGAACCAACCTTTAGGACCTTTTTTTAATGTTTCTTTACTCATGCTCTCTTTCCTGAGACAAAGTGATGGCATCGATAAGCGCATCACTATTTAAAATTGTAGATAACTCAATTCCTTGTGTCGCTTCTGGGCCATAAACAATATTAAACGGCACGCCATAACGGTCATAGGATTGTAGATATTGGGTGATGTTATCGGCGCGCACGGTCCAATCTCCTTTCATTAGAATAATATTTTCTGACTGTAGTGCGCTGTATACTGGCTCCTGCAGTAATACACCAATTTTATTCGCTTTACAGGTAACACACCAATCAGCAGTAATATCAACAAATACCGTCTTTCCTGCTTTTACATGCTCTTGCAGTAACGCTTTATTAAGTGGTTGCCAAACCAGATCATTCGGGAGTGAGCTTGCCCAATATTTACTCGTTAAGCTACCGATAAAAAGTGCTAATGCACAGCTTAAAAGTAGACAAGCGGAGATCATCAGTGCTCTCTTTTTGCCGTGTTTTTTGGCGATTAAGATCAATAAAATAACCACTAACAGTGTGCCTATCAGTATTACGTTAAGGACACTAATAAAGCTCGTTAACAAGCTTAATAACCAGAAGCTGGTGGCTAAAATCATTAATGCAAAGAGCAGTTTTAAACTACCCATCCATTTTCCTGGTTTAGGCAAGAGCAGTGCAATGGAGGGGAAAAGGGCGATCAATAACCATGGTAAGGCCATGCCAAGACCTAACGCACTGAAAATAATAAATAACTCAACGACAGAAGCGCCTAATGCAAACGCGACCGCAGTGCCCAGAAAAGGCGCGCTACAGGGCGTGGCAAGTAATGTGGCAAACATGCCTTGTAGATAATGGCCGAGATAGGATTGATCACCTTTTGTTGCTAACCAAGTCTGCATACTAGGGGGCAATTGAATGCTAAATAATCCGAGCATATTGGCGGCAAAGAGTGCGGTGATAGCAACCATCGCGCTAATGAAATAAGGACTTTGGAATTGTATGCCCCAGCCTAGCGCTTCACCGGATAATTTAAGTATCAGTAAAAACAGTGCCAATAACCAAAATGAGCTTAAAATGCCAAAGGAGGACGCTAAAAATTGTTTTCTAATGTGTGATTTCTGTATCCCATGAGCATCTAATATTGTACTTAATTTCATGCCCAATACGGGTAATACACAGGGCATAATATTAAGGATCAGTCCCCCTAATAAGGCGATAAAAAATATCGACCAAATATTGGTATTATTACTTTTATTCATAATAATTTGATTGCTATTGATGCTGACTAGCTCAACCACTACGTTAGTATCAATAACAGTACTATGGATTGTCGTGCTTGCTAAGTTCACCTCTCCCGCCCAACGAGAGACATCAAACGTTGCGGTGAGTTGTTTTCCATCGACATTAATCTGAGGTTTAGAAAAGAAAGTCCCTTCTTTTAGCGGATCGGGTAAGTCGATAAATAAGTCTGGTTTATCCCAGTTAAACTGATTCGTTATTTGTATGATAAGTTGCTGGGTATGGTGCTTCCAATAGGATTTTAATGCTGTAATTGACGCACTATTTTTACCACTTTCGATTTGTTTTTCATCAATTAATATGGGTACAGAGCCCATTGCTTGCGCATAAGTGAAGGCGATATCGGGTTCAATAATGAGATCGTCAATGTTAAAGGACAGTTCGATATCATAATCACTTAATACACAAATAGTGGTGCATGATGCTAAAGTTAATCGCCCTTTTAAGTGTGTTGTTTTGCTTAAATCTTGTAATTCAATAGAAAGTGGCAGATGAACTTGATGCTTGTAACCTAACGTATCAACTCCGAGTACCGGATAACGTTGTGGAGCAGGCCAAAACCAGTTGATGTTGCTGATGTTTTTAGATTCTTGTTGCCAATTAAATGTTGGTGCAACTCCTCCTTCACCCGGTGATCGCCAATAGGTTTTCCAATCACCTTCAAGGTTAATCTCTAACAAGAGTTGTGCCGTTTTATTGTGCTTATCAATCCGCCCTGTCATTTGCGCTTGCACTGTAACGGGTTTGTGCATCGGGCTTGTTATCCAGCCCGTACTGGTCTGAATAAGTTCTGCACTGTGCAGGGGCGCACTATTAAAGACAAATGCGAATAGAACTAGACGTATTAACAAAGATAAGTTGTTCAAGGTAAGGCCTCAAATTGTAAAGCAATAATGTATCGATTCATAAGACAGGTGATTTTACATAAAAATTGCAAGAAATTATCTATTTTTCATCGCGGTGCTTAATGATTCAGAGGTTCATTTAAAGATTAACCATTTGTTCGTCCTCAAAATGCGTGACGTTAACCGCACTGTCTTTTTTTAGGTGCTTTTTTTATTAAAAATTTTCTGTATTATGGCGTTTTAAAAAGGAGATCACCATGAATTATCAAGCGGCCATTTTTGATATGGATGGTTTGTTACTCGATACTGAGCGGGTCTGCCAACAAGCCTTTCGTGACGCCTGCCATTCTTTATCGCTGCCTTTTTTAGAGGACATCTATCTGGGCATTATTGGCCGTAACGCCCAAGGAATAGAAGCCGTTTTAAGCGCGGGTTATGGGGATAAAATTGCTTACCAGACTCTCCGTGACGCATGGATGGACAGATATCATCCAATCGTTAATTACCAAGCAATTCCGATTAAAAAAGGTGTTGTTAAGTTATTACAATGGTTAAAAGAAAACAATATACCCATGGCAGTCGCCACATCCACACCTCGGGATCTTGCTATCACTAAACTTAAATTATCTGGGTTGCTCCCCTATTTTTCACAATTATCAACGGGCTGTGAAGTACAACAGGGCAAGCCACATCCAGAAATATTTTTATTAGCCGCTAAGCGTTTACACGTCTCACCGGAACGGTGCCTCGCTTTTGAAGATTCAAATCATGGTGTGCTGGCTGCGGTAGCCGCTAATATGCAGGTCTACCAAATTCCAGACTTAGTCACTCCTTGTGCACAGACTGTGGCATTAGGGCATCGGGTGGTCATGTCGTTGGATATCGTATGGCAAGAGCTTGCTCAACAGCGCGGCGCTTCTCATTAGGTCACGTTTTTTATCTTTTTAGGATCGTAAAGCAACCACTTATAGGCCGATACTATCTAGTATCTCCAGAAAAACAGATTCTCTTTGTTTACTGCTAAGGTTTGGATACAAACGACATAAACGGATTGCTTGAGAAAATTTTCCCTTGCCTAATACGCTAAGTACGCGAGTAAATAACTGCTCATCTAAAAAGAACGTTTTGATTACATGGGCGACTGCATCTTCTAAGCAAACGTGATTTATGCCATCAAATTCAAAGGCTTCATTATCTTGCTCTTCAATGAGTTGATCATTATTGATAATAACCGCCCAGCCTTTATAATTGATGCGTGCTTGCATCATTTCAAACATTGGCCATGCACTACGCTTAAAGCCTGCAAAAGCGCTACCCTCTAACTCCGATTCCTGTAACTCTTGTTTCGTCCAATTAGAGCCTATGCTGAGTATTTTTTGATGCTTCTTCACTAAGGCTTGTTTTATTGCATCACGATAAGCGTAGATTGAAGTAAATGCACTACGTTGGATAATCATCGCACACTCTTTACAGCTAGGCACGCAGATAGCTGGGTGATCAACAATGTTCGTTTCATAGGCTTTTTTGGGGAAGTTAATATTTTTATGGTCTGGCTCACCACAAAACCAGCAATGATGGCGAAAATTAAAGGGTATTTCAATAACAGGATAACTTTTCATTATTTTGTGCTTTTACAGTATGCGTAGGTACTGTTATTTTACCCCTGTTGCTTTTATTGATTCAAGTTCTAGCGAATTAATAATGAACACTGATAGCAAAAATATTAGTATTTTTAATACTTTTTAATTTTTTTATTAATCTTATTGATAATCGTTTGCATTTGGTTTGGTATGTTGTTATTATCTTTTCTGTTGATTTGGTGTCTTGCACAACATCACTTGAACTGCTTTGGTTAGCTAGAAACCTGCCTAAATCCTTCAGGCAGGTTTCTAGCCCTTCCTTTATTCTCTCCTAAAAATCTATTATCCTGTCTTTTTTGCATCGCTATTATCAATCAAGCCACTTTGCCTGTTGTTGGTTTTTGTATGTTGTTTGATAATGGCTATTTAAAGGGTGGATAAATTTCATGATTGCATTTATTGGTAATATTATTTGGCTGTTATTCGGTGGCATTTTTATGGGGCTTGCTTGGTGGTTAATGGGAATTTTGGCTTTTGTGACCATTATCGGTATTCCTTGGGCTAAAGCTTGTTTTGTAATAGGATGCTTCTCTTTTCTACCCTTTGGTAAAGAGCCCATCGATAGAAAGTATCTCACTGGAAGCGATGATGTGGGGACCGGGGATTGGGCATTAGTCGGTAATATTATTTGGTGTTTATTGGCCGGTATTTGGTTGGCATTGGGTCATCTTATTTCAGCTATTGCTTGTGCGGTTACGATTATTGGTATTCCTTTTGCTATTCAACACCTCAAACTTGCCATCATCTCCTTTGCGCCTATTGGACAAACTATTGTCAGTAAAGAGGTTGCAGAAAGTGCCCGTGTAGCCAATAACACTAAAATTCGCTAGATTTCATTATCGATATTTTTTGCCATTGGTTAAAATTTATTCGCAGTGTGAGTGACCAAATGATGGTCACTTTAATGCTGAGTATTTCGGTATTAAGCCCTTTTAAGCGGGAAGGTCATACAATGAGGCCCACCACCTGTTTTTAAAATTTCTGTAGAAGATAATTCAAAAACAGTAAAACCCTTATCTTTTAATTGTTGATTAACTTGCTTGTTATTGGCCAGTGAGATAATTCTGTTATTGCCTAATGCTTGTAAGTTACAAAAGTGTTGATAGACACCTTCTTCAGTAATTTTAATCAGATCATAATTTTGCTCGTGTAAATAATCTTTAAAGTCATCGGGCAGTCCATCATAATAAGTGACCGCTGTTTTCTTACCGACAATATTAAAAATCATGTCTAAATGTAGATATTCAGGTTTAGATTTTACTGAGATCACGCGATAGCCAAGGGGGGTGAGTTGTTGCCTAATATTTTCTATTCCCTCTTCATCAGAGCGTTGTAATACCCCAATTGCCAATGTTTTTTCATCTAACTGCCAAAAGTCTCCCCCTTCTATGATTCCTTTTGTACAAGTAGCAATGATTGGCACACCGAGTTCAGCAAGCTTTTGTGCATACTTCCGTGTTTCCTGTTTTCTTATGTCTTCTTTGAAACGACCAAGAACATAACCTTCTTTTAAATTAAAACCAAAATCTCTGGCAAAAACTTGGCTTGCCAATTTATCTGTTGCTTCAAGCAATTCCACTTCAATATTATTATCTTTATAAATGGAAATTAATTCATTATGCTCAGCGAAGCATTTTTGTTTATCTATAATTTGACCTTTATTTAACCAATCCGCTGCGATTTTGTTAATTGGGCTTAAATTTAAATAGGTTGGGGGGCATAGCAATACTTGTTCTAGTCGTCCGGTTGATGATTTAACATAATAATTATCCATTAAGCTTTCCTTGCTTTGAAGTTATAACGTATTGTTTTTAGGTGATAGTGAATGAGTTATTACTTTACAAGTGTCATCTGTCTGAGTAAACAAACCGTTATTTGGCAATACCCTATCAGCGACTGTCATCATTTTAGTTATATTCTCCAGCACATGTTGTCAACGCTGTTGACAGGATCCAAACGTTACCATTGTGATTCAAAAATGACAACTTTGTCGTTTATTTTGGCCTACGATGATCAAGGTGACTTAAAATAAGAGTCGCTATCAGTAGGCCTTACATGGGCTATAATATTTGACTGAGAAACAATTTTGTTCTTTCATGCTGGGGATCATTGAAGAATTTTTTGGGCTCATTTTCCTCAATGATTTCACCTTGATCCATAAAAATCACTCGATCCGCGACGGTCTCGGCAAAGGCCATTTCATGGGTCACAACTATCATTGTCATTCCGGTATCCGCCAATTCAATCATCACATCGAGTACTTCCTTGATCATTTCTGGATCAAGTGCGGAAGTTGGCTCATCAAATAACATTATTTTAGGCTTCATGCATAGTGAACGGGCGATGGCCACACGCTGTTGCTGCCCCCCAGATAGTTGCCCTGGAAACTTGTCGGCTTGTTCTGGTATTTTTACTCGTTCCAGATATTTCATCGCCTCAGCTTGTGCCTCTAGCTTGGGCATTTTACGTGTTAAAATCGGACCTAGCGTGAGGTTATCTAGAATACTAAGGTGGGGGAAAAGGTTGAAGTTCTGAAAAACCATGCCTACTTCTGTTCGAATATGGTCAATGTGTTTTAAATTTTTATCCAAGGTTATACCATCGACAATAATATTCCCTTCTTGGTGTTCTTCAAGGTGATTTAGGCAACGAATGAGAGTCGATTTTCCTGATCCAGAAGGTCCACATATTACAATACGCTCACCTTTGCGCACGACAAGATTAATGTCTTTAAGCACATGAAAATCACTGTACCATTTATTTACGGTCTCCATTTCAATGATTATTTCATTAGAAGCCGCCGAGATGAGTTGCTCCCTCTCTATGGATGTTATTGCATCATTCATCATTTTTTTCTCTTATTAGCGGTCACATTCTTGTGACCAGTCAAAAGTTTTTGTTCAATATGGCGACTGTATTTTGACATGGCGAAGCAGATCAAAAAGAACAGGATTGCGCCAAATACCAAAGGTTCTTTGTGCATACCAAGCCAAACGACATCTTTGCTAACGGAACGTAACATTCCCAGTACATCAAAAAGTCCAATGATTGAGACCAATGTTGTATCCTTCAACAAACCAATATAACTACCAACAATATTTGGGATCATATTTTTCAAAGCCTGAGGCATAATAACCGCCCCCATTGTTTGCCAATAACCTAATCCGATGCTGTGTGCTCCTTCATACTGGCCTTTGGGAATCGTCTGAAGTCCTGCGCGAACGGTTTCAGCCATGTAACAGGCGTTAAATAGACAGACCGCGATAATCACCTGAGCTAATTTATTAAGGGCAAAACCTTCAGGCATAAAGAGTGGGAACATAGTTGTCGCCATAAACAGTACTGTAATCAATGGTACTGAACGGAATAGTTCAATGAAGGAGATAGAGAGTATGCGAATAAGTGGTAGCTTAGAACGGCGCCCAAGGGCAAGAAGAATTCCTCCTGGTAGTGCAGAAGCGATGCCTATTCCAGAGACAACAAGAGTTAGAAACAATCCACCCCACTGCGTCCAAGCGACGGCTTCAATTTGCCAGCTCATTTGCCAGAAGTAAACCACACAAAAACAAATTAAGAAGAGGCCAAGAAGAAGACAGTGTTCTGTTTTTCTATGCCAATTTTTTTTACTAAATAGGCGGGTAAGAAACTCGGATAGACTTATCCCTTTAATCATCCCTATTGCAGCATGAAGGGTATTACCTAGCAGGCAAAGAATAGAAAGACTAATCATCATTTGCATGAAGACACCCTTGCCACCACCGGCAAAAAGATATCCAGCAAGGAAAGGGTAAAGAAACATGGTGCTCAGGGCGATAAATACCTTGGCTTTAACTCTTGGTAGCCAGAGTGGTGCGATCCAAAGTAATAATAATAATCCACCTAAATTGATCCGCCACAGTTCATCTCTTGGGTAGCGACCATAGAAAATATTCTCCAACCAGTCAAATACACCTGCCCAGCATGCGCCCCCTGAGCTAATTTCAAAACATTGACGACGACTATCAGCGATCCAGACTGCATCCACTATTCCCCATGCCCATAGTCCCTTGAGGGTTATGTAAAGCACACAAACAGTAAAAATAGTAAGAATACTGTTGAATACAGAGCTAAATAAATGTTTATGCATCCAGCCAATTAGAGATCTTTCTGATAAAGGCGCTTCTCTAGGTGGTGTACTTTTTGTTTTTATAATTGCCATTATTAACGCTCCACCAATTGAACTCGTTTGTTGTAGATATTCAGCATCCAGGAAATAAATAGGCTGATAGACATATAAAATGCCATTGTCATTCCAACGATTTCAATTGCGTGTCCTAATTGATTTAAGCTTGTTTGCATGAAAAGAGAGACAAGATCAGAATAACCGATGGCGATAGCCAAAGAAGAATTTTTTACTGTATTCATCCATAAACTGATCATCGGTGGCACAATGGCAGGCATTGCCTGAGGAATAATAACGTAAGTTGCCATCTGCATCGGTTTTAATCCGATAGCATGTGCAGCATCCTTTTGGCCTTGGTTAACGGATAGCACCCCTGCTCGTACTGATTCAGCAAAATAGGCTGCGTGATAAATAGTTAACGCGACGAGCAGTGTTAAAAATGCAGGAGGTAATGCAGCTCCGCCAGAAAAATTGAATCCTTCAAGTTTGGGAATGTCCCATGACAAAGGAGAGCCTGTTAATAAATAAACACTTCCAGGTAGAAAAAAAAGGAGTGCTAATGAGGCGATGAAAGTGGGTGTTACTTGTCCCGTCAAGTCACGCTTTTTTTTTGCCCTACGCCTAAAAAAGACAACTCCTGCGCCAGCAATAATAAGGGCAAGTCCAGTCATCCAGAATAAATCCCCCGGGACAGGCCAGGCCATATAAAGACCTCGATTATTAAGCAACAAAACTTCAGCTCCAGCAGAGAGGTCAATACTGTTTCTCACTTTGGGCAGGATGGAAAATACGGCAATGTACCAAAAAACAAGCTGTATGAGTAAGGGGGTATTACGAAAAATTTCAACATAGGCAAGAGCGACTTTGGAGACTAACCAATTGTTGGACAGTCTCATCATTCCGATAAAAAAACCGAGTGAAGTACTGGCGATAATCGCTAATACTGAAACAAAAAGTGTGTTGAGGATGCCTATAAGATAGATATCAGCATAGGTTCCCACACCGGGTTCATAAGCCAGTAATGTAAAAGAAGGGTCAAATCCCGCTGATATACTTAAGAAATCGAAGCCCGTGCTCATATCACGAACGGCTAAGTTGTGAGCGGTGTTACTGTAAAGGTACCAAACGCAAAAGATGACCACTACTGCGGTCATAAATTGGTATAAAAATGAACGGGCTCGTTCATCATTGAAAAAATCAAACTTGTCTTTTGAGCAGATCGGTTTGCTTGGCTTCGCATTGTCATTTATAGCCACGATATGTTCTCCGTGAGATAGGCTTTGTTTATGCGCCTATATTTCATAAGCGCAGGATCTGAGTATCAGTTCAATATTGGTAGATGGTTTTAACGCATTGGTGGTGAGTACATCAATCCGCCATTTGTCCATAGCTCATTAGATGTTCCTTTTCGTGGGATACCAAGGGCTAGTTTTCCACTGCCCATATAAGCTTCATAGTTCTCACCGTAGTTACCTACTTCTTTGATGATGTTATAAGCCCAGTCCTTGGAAAGTCCCAACCCTTTGTGGAGGTTTCCTTCCACACCGAGTAAGCGACGAATAGAAACATTTTTTGAATTAGCTCTCATCTCATCGACATTGGCACTGGTAACCCCAAGTTCTTCAGCATTGATCATTGCAAATATTGACCATCTGACAAGATCTGCCCACTTATTATCACCGTGTCTTACCGCTGCAGATAGTGGTTCTTTTGATATTGTTTCTGGGAGAATAAGGTGCTCTGATGGGTTCGGGAAGGAAGCTATATTCGCAGCCATTGATGATTTGTCACCAGTAACCGCATCACAGCCACCTTTCAAATAGGTGTCATCTCGTATATTCCAATCATCAAAGGTAACATTGCTGATATTGAGCTTATTGACACGGCTAAAATCTGTCATGTTAAGTTCGTTTGTGGTGCCTGTGGTCACACAAATTTTAGCACCTTTAAGCTGTAGTGCGCTGGTGATACCACTATCCTTAAGAACAGTGAAACCCTGCCCATCATAGAAATGTGGCGGTAAAAAATCTAAACCGAGCTGTGTATCTCGGGTCATGGTCCAGCTGGTTGTTCGAGATAAAAGGTCAGACTCGCCATTGGCCAATGCCGTAAACCGAGCTTGGCTACTAACCGATTGGATTTCGAGACTATTTTTATCACCAAAAATAGCAGCTGCAACGGCTTGGCAAATAGCAACATCAAGACCATACCATTCACCTTTTGCATTTAAATTATAAAACCCAGCAGAAGGGGTGCCTACCTGACAGCGTACATGCCCACGCTTTTTGACAATATCTAGAGTACTTTCAGCGAATGCGCTGGAAGTACCTGCAAAAACGACCGAAATAGTTGTCAGTACTATGGCTAATATTTTAAATTTCATCGAGTATCCTTTTTATTTAATTAGGTTTAATCTCGCCTATTCTAACACATATTGATTAGATCAAAATTACCAAAATGTTCATTTAAAAGTCAACGGTTAGATCACCATTGTAGGGTGTTGTCAACTCATTGAGCGAAGCTGATTTTTTTTTAAAAGTTAGGAATTAAGCTAAATTTTTATATGCAAGTAGGGTTAACTGAACCAAAATATAGGTCTCATCACCCTTTTGATCGAGCGCTCGGTTTTTATTTTTTTTACAATAGCTTAGCCCCTCTTTCTTGCACCATGATGAATTGTTCCATCGCTTACAACGTCGCTCACAACCACGCCTACAAGCAACTTTTCGATATCAAGAAAGCTAAGAGTGCAAGATGAGAAAGCTAAATTGTATGGCTAATGATTTGTGTGGATAGCGATAACCAGCGTAAAGATTAGACCGCAGATTACCGCATCATTGATAGGAAAGTTGTTTCGTTGATAGAAAGGGCCTCGTAAAATTTCAGATAAAGCGCAAGTGTGCCCCGGTTGTGAAAGTCAGGCACTCGTTGTTCAGTAATACCAAAGGAACTAAAAAGGTGATCACCCTCGCTCGTTTAAATCAACCTTAACTGCGTTGTGAGTTTTGAAGTGAGGATAACTATCTCCTGCAACTCACGCCTTGTTACAGTTAATTTATCCTTCGCAATCATTGATC
>JBAHZV010000174.1:0-12752 GCA_037132845.1 Psychromonas sp. | reverse complement strand
GGCGCAAAACTATTGACGGAACTTCAATAAAGAATTACAACTCAATCTCACCGCAAAGTGACGAGTAAAAGTGATCGGCATTAATGAGAATGACTGATCGGCTTCGGTGAGAATGAGTGATCGGTCTCATGAGAATACGCACCAATCAACAATAAGCAGTGGATGGCGCTCATTTGTAATAAGTGTTTCACTCATATGTCGATAAAAATCAATGCGTTCAGAATGAAGGTAAGTGTTTCCACAGAGGCGGTCTGCACGTTTAATATCATATTTTTTATCTGTTTTAGAAAACTTTTTTAATCCCCTTCCAAGGTAGGTTACGGTCAATCTTTGATCTATTAATCCAGAATGAACAAAATTGAATAATGTATTTAATCTGGTTTTATGAATTTCAGGCTGGGCAAGTGATATTTCATTCTGTATTATTTCGATGACTTTCATGGCGGCTCAAATTGTTTTATTGTGAAAAAATTTGATCATAAATTGCCATGAAAGTCGATCCCTATCGCTAATTATTTCTCAAAATTCGTGGGGATTCGTCAGTATTGAAACACTAAAAAGAAAATGATGTTGAAAGCTTATCAAAAACTGGAAATTTGAGAGTTGGCTCGGTGATATAATTTCTTAGTTAGTGGCTCAATAAAATATATCGGTTATCGTAGAAAGACTGCTCATCGGCAGCCTAAGTTATGCACTTTAATCTTTAAAATTTTAGTGTAAACACACTCTGTCTCACACCTAGCTTTGTCGGCGGCTTTTAAAGCTTTAGTAATTCTCTTATACTCTCTTTTAATATTATTATTACCATCTTTATTAAGAGACCCCATGACCACAAAAAAAATCCGTATCGCAACACGCCATAGCCCTCTTGCTATGTGGCAAGCTAATTTTATAAAAGCAGAACTTTTAAAATTCCATCCTGAGATCATTGTTGAATTATTACCAATGAAAACTAAGGGAGATAAAATACTTGATACACCACTTGCCAAAGTGGGTGGCAAAGGGCTTTTTGTGAAGGAACTAGAAATTGCTATATTGGAAGGGCGTGCTGATATTGCTGTTCATTCTATGAAAGATGTTCCTGTTGATTTTCCTGAAGGCTTGGGCCTCACGGTTATTTGTGAACGTGAAGATCCGCGTGATGCTTTTGTTTCTAATCATTTTTCAACTATCGATCAATTACCACAGGGCGCGGTTGTTGGCACTTCTAGTTTACGCCGTCAATGCCAGCTTCGAGAGTTAAGACCTGATCTTATCGTTAAAGATTTACGTGGCAACGTCAATACCCGCTTACGTAAACTTGATGATGGTGAATACGATGCTATTATTTTGGCTGCTGCTGGATTGATTCGTTTACAAATGCAAACTCGTATTGCCAGTTACATTGAACCAGAAATTAGCTTACCAGCGGTTGGGCAAGGTGCGCTTGGTCTTGAGTGTCGTTTGGATGATAAAGAAACGATTGCTTTATTAAGACCCCTTGAACATCATAAAACGCGTCAAAGAGTGACGGCTGAGCGGGCGATGAATCTTGCTTTGCAGGGGGGGTGCCAGGTACCGATTGGTAGTTACGCTATCTTTAAAGGGGATCAGCTTTTCCTACGTGGTTTAGTTGGCAGTGTTGATGGCACACAGGTCATACGTAAAGAAATAACGGGATCACCAGAAAATGCTGAGCAAATGGGACTTACCTTAGCAAAACAGTTACTAAACTGCGGTGCACAAGAGATCTTGATTAAAGTTTATAAAGATAATGGCTAAAGCACGTTTATTGGTTACTCGTTTTGCATCACATGCACAACGTTTAACAGATTTACTTAATGAGCAGGGCATTTATGCCGTTGCTCAACCTTTGCTTGAAATAAAGCCAGTTGAAAATTGTCTTCCCCCGTTTACGCAACATTATGATTTTATTATTGCGATTAGTTGTAATGCTGTCGAATATACCGATGTTAATTTAAAGGGGCAGGGTTGGCCTCTTAGTCGTTATTTGGCGGTTGGTAATGCCAGCAAATCACTTTTAGAAAGTAAGGTAGAACAGTCGGTTTTAATGCCTATAACGTCATATAATAGTGAAGGTTTATTGGCATTGCCACTGCTACAACAATTACCTCATTGTTCTGTTTTAATTTTACGAGGTGTTGGTGGTCGTGAGTTTTTAAAGGATGAACTTATTAAGCGTGGTGCTAAAGTTGATTATTATGAACCATATCAGCGAGTTGCTATTGCGTTATCCAGATCAATGACTGTGTATAAATGGCAACAGCAGAAGATTAATGGTGTTATTATTACTAGTATTGAATTACTTGAACAATTAATAACCATCACAGATGATGACGTTTGGCTTAAATCACTGACTCTGTTTACTGCCAGTGAGCGGATTTTAAAATATGCACAACTTTTAGGCTTTCAGAAAACAGCGTTATTGCCAAGTATCACGAACCAAAAAATTATTGATTTTTTTATTAATGAGGGTAGTTATGACTGACACAGAAAATAAGATAGAGCAAGAGACACACTCTATCCCCCCTATAAAAGAAAATACAAAATCATCAAAAATAGCCCTTTGTAGTGCTTTATTAGCACTTTTTTTAATTCTCTTATTGATTGCTGTCGCTTTCTTTTTTTATAAGGAAAATAGAATTTTAGTTGCTACTCAGCAACAGCAATTAACCAGTCTCGCCGATAAGTTTGTGGCTCAGTCGTCTCAGCAAATATTACAAATACGTCAAACAGAGCAAATAAAAAGCACGTTAGAAGCACAAATAGAGCAGACAAAAATACAATTGCAACAAGTCAATATTGACAATCAAATCGTTAAAACGGACATTCAATCGTTACAACGTAGTTTTTCAGAGAGCAATGTTCGTCATCCTAATGATTGGATTTTGGCTGAAGTAGAGTATCTGGTGGCATTATCCGCTAGAAAAATTTGGTTAGAGCAAGATATTAATACCGCTATTGCCCTGCTCGTTGCGGCAGACCAACGTATTGTTGAACTTAATGATGCAAGTTTAAGCCCATTACGTGGTGCATTACTTGAGGATATTAATGCATTAAAAGCACTACCACATCTTGATAGCGATGGAATTATTATAGCGTTAACGAGTTTAGAACGTCGTGTTGATAAATTACGCTCAAGCAGTTTATTAGTGCCAGATATTGATGAAAGTATCGATACAGACCTATCAAATGATATAAATGAATGGGAGCGTAATTTACAAAAGTCTTGGGATCTTTTTATTACTAGTTTTATTACTGTCAATAAACGCGATAGCAAAGTAGAAGCGTTACTTTCACCAGAAAAAAGTTGGTATCTGAAAGAAAATATACGTAATAGCTTAGCAAAAGCAGAGTTTGCGATTTATCGTCAACAACAGGATGCTTATGATCTAGCATTAGTTAATATATTAATGCTAATGAAAAATTACTATGATCTTAAGGATAACAGCACCGCATTCTTTTATAAGTCAGTGCAGCGCTTAAGTCAGCGTAACGTTTCTATTAATTACCCCAGCCAATTAAAAAGCGCGCCGTTACTGGATCGAATTTTAGAATTACGCTTGAAAAAATCATTTGCTCGTTCAAGTCTGAAATAGGAGAAACATGATGATTAAAATGATTCTAATTATTTCTGCACTGATAGCTGGTTTGATTCTTGGTCCTGAAATTAGTGATAATAAAGGGTATATATTAATCTCTTTTGATAGTTATACTACCTACGAAACGACTATTATTAGTGCCTCTTTCATGGTTATTATTTTTTATTTTTTATTGCTCCTCGCAGAGTGGATTGTGCGTCGTTTATTATCAATGAGTGTGCTTACACGCGGGTGGTTTGGGCAACGGAAAACTCAAAAGGCACAAAAAAATAGCTTATTAGGTATGTTGGCATTGTTTGAGGGGAGAAATAAGCAAGCACATAAATTACTTTCTCAATCAGCCCCACGTTGTGAATCCCCTGCTCTTATTTACATTGCAGCCGCTAAAGCAGCCCATTTTGAAGGGTTATATGAGAAACGTGATGATCATTTACAACTTGCGAGTGAAAGTCAAAAGGGAGCCGAGCTTGCTGTTGGTCTCGTTTGGGTGGAATTGCAGGTAGATGTTAAACAGTATGAAAATGCATTAGCCACCTTACGCGAATTGGAAATAAAGTACCCTAAAAACAAGCGTATTACCGCCCTCTATTTAGATATTTATCCCGCATTAAATGAGTGGGAAAAATATATTAAGTTGTTAACACTACAACGTAAAACACTTCATTATAACGACACTGAATTTGCAACAATTGAATTAAATGCTTATCAGCATTATTTTCAACAGCTTGCGACAGACAGTGCTGTTTCTCTCAAACTTTTTTGGGATAAAAAAGCACCGCGTTGGATGCGCAAAGAGCTTGATTATCAAAAAGCGATATTAGATGCTTATATTGCGACCGATAATGGTAAATATGCTCAGGTTTTTTTAATTGAGAAATTAAATAAACATTTCTCGCTGCCATTACTTGATTATTTAAATAAAATCGTCATCACGGATCATTATCCTCTGATTTTATTGCTCGAGAAAAAATTGAAAAAAGGTGCTGATAAAGCGCCTATTAATAACGCCCTCGCTAAATTAAAACTGAAAGAAAATAACCCTCTCGCGGCGATCAAACATCTCGAAATTTGTCTTGAGACTGAAGCGAGTGCTACGGATTGTGCGTTACTTGCCAAATTATTGGAACAGCAAGATCGTCACCAAGAAGCCACTGCTTATTATCGTCAGGGTTTGTTATTAGCAACAGCCAAAAGTACCGTCGTTGCAAAATTGTAAGCTATAAATCGTGCACCGCGCTCCTCTTCGTATAGATGCGCTAGAGCCTTTAAAACCTTGTTAAAAACGTTGATGAAATCATTGTGAGCACACGGTAGCTGAGATCGCGACTTATCACAAGCCGCCTAACTAGCAGATATTCCTGTTCGTTAAAATCGTGGGTACCTGCGTTGCATGGCATCTTATATCTAATAATAAATTCTTTAATTAAGCGCAATGCTCTGACTTTTTATTTTCCTCCTTGTAATATATTTGTCATCTTTCCCCATTAGAATTATATTCCTTATTTAATATGTGTTTTTTCATATATACGGGTAATAGGATGTAATGAAGTGATACAAGCTATTGATTTTTTTAAAGCGCTCTCAGATGCGACACGTTTAAAAACAGTAATGCTTATTCAACTAGAAGGTGAACTTTGTGTTTGTGAACTCATGGTAGCACTGGCTGACAGTCAGCCAAAAATATCTCGTCATTTAGCACAGTTAAAACGTAGCGGGTTGTTATTGGATAGAAAACAAAAACAGTGGGTTTATTATCGCTTAAACCCTGATCTTAAAAGTTGGATGCAACAAGTGATTATTGATGCTTGCTATGATAGTGGGCAATTTCTTACAGAACATACACAACAATTATCGATAATGGCTGATCGCCCCAATAATTGTTGTCATTAGGTGGAAAAAATAAAATGAAAATTAAAGTCGGTATTAATGGATTTGGTCGTATTGGGCGTTTAGCACTACGTGCTGCATATGATTGGAAAGATGTGGAGTTTATCTTAATTAATGATGTTGCTGGTGATGCTAGAACACTTGCGCACCTATTAGAATTTGATTCAATTCAAGGTCGTTGGCATCATGCTGTAGACAGCAGTGAACAACAAATCGTGATTGGTGAGCATCATATTCAATGCACACAACAATCTGAAATTGGTGCTGTTGATTGGTCTGCTTGTGATGTCGTGATAGAAGCAACGGGTGTACATCGTGATGTGACTTTATTGCAAACTTACTTAGATCAAGGCGTAAAACGTGTGGTTGTTAGCGCACCGGTGAAAGCGACTGGCATTGCAAATATTGTCGTGGGTGTGAATGATGAAATATTTCAACCTGAATTGCATAAAATTGTCACTGCTGCTTCTTGTACAACGAACTGCCTTGCACCGGTTATTAAAGTGATCAATGAAAAAATTGGTATTGAACAAGTGGCTTTTACGACTATTCATGATCTGACTAATACACAAACTATTTTAGATGCTCCACATAAAGACTTACGTCGAGCACGTGCATGTGGCATGAGTTTAATTCCGACTACAACGGGATCAGCGAAAGCGATTGTAGAAATATTCCCTGAATTAGCAGGGAGAATTGATGGTCATGCGGTACGGGTGCCACTGGCGAATGCATCGTTAACCGATATTGTCTTTAATCTAAAGGAGGATGCAAGTGTAGATCAAGTTAACCGTTATCTAAAAGAAGCCTCACAAAATGAATTAAAGGGTATTTTGGGGTTTGAAGAAAAGCCTCTAGTATCAATAGACTATCGTGGCGATCAACGTTCAACTATTGTTGATGCATTATCCACTATGATGGTCGGTAAACGTATGCTGAAAATATACGCTTGGTACGATAATGAGATGGGTTACGCAACACGTACTGCTGAGTTAATGAGAACCGTTGCCTTGGCAGATAAATAAAATGTATAAAAACCTCTCTAGTGATCTCAAACAATACCTTGTGATAACAGGAAACTATTGGGCATTTACCCTAACAGATGGCGCGCTACGCATGCTTGTCGTGCTTTATTTTCATCAGTTAGGTTTTGATGCGTTGCAAGTTGCTTTTCTCTTTCTCTTTTATGAGTTTTTTGGTGTTGTTACGAATTTACTTGGGGGGTGGTTAGGTGCAAGGCTCGGCTTGAATCGCACGATGAATATTGGTCTGTTAATACAGGTCATTGCATTGTTAATGCTCGTTGTACCCGATAGTTATTTAAGTATTGCTTGGGTGATGTTTGCACAAGCGTTATCAGGCATTGCTAAAGATCTTAATAAAATGAGTGCGAAAAGTGCGATTAAATTATTTGTTAAGCAGGATGATCAAGGTCAGCTTTATAAATGGGTTGCAATATTAACGGGCTCAAAAAACACCCTGAAAGGGATCGGTTTTTTCCTCGGTGGATTATTGCTAACTCTCATTGGCTTTCAATCGGCCATGTTATTGATGGCGAGTCTATTACTGATGGTATTTTGTTGTAGTTTGTTTTTATTGAAAGCAGATCTTGGGAAAGTTAAACGCAAAGTTAAATTTAAAGAGTTATTTTCTAAGAGTGATGCAATTAATCGCCTTTCTCTTGCGCGTCTATTTTTGTTTGCTTCTCGTGATGTGTGGTTTGTGGTGGCCTTACCTGTCTACTTTAGTGAAACCTATGGTTGGAATGCTTGGTCTGTGGGCACTTTGATTGCAATATGGATCATTGTATATGGTGGCATTCAATCGATTGCGCCTTATTTTACAGGCAAGCGAAAGGGTACAACCCCTGATGGAAAAAGTGCGACATGGTGGGCATCAGCCTTAATCATCACACCACTATTGGTGATGTTGAGCTTATCCGTTTCATCGTGGCTAGTGATTTTTTGTTTGTTTATCTTTGGCGCTTTATTTGCCATCAACTCCTCACTACACAGTTATTTGATTGTGAGTTATGCACAGCGTGAAGGCGTGTCGCTTGATATTGGTTTCTATTACATGGCGAATGCGATGGGCAGGCTGATCGGTACTATTTTATCGGGTTGGATTTTTGTGCATTTTGGTTTTAGTGTCTGTTTATTTGTTTCTAGCTTCTTTATTCTATGTGCAGCGCTTATTTCGTTACGTTTACCCACAAGGATTAAAGGGAATTGTTAATGAGCGACTTAAAAAGCACCAGTTAAATGGTAATAGATATCAATAAGGCGTGCCAATAAGTAGATAATTCCAACAAAGTGTTATAATATAACATTTTATTGTGGTTTATTTTTTGAGATAATTTTTTATGTTACTTCTGTTAAGCATACTCGCTCTTTTTCTTGGGCCTATTACCTATCGTCTACTAAAACGTCAGCCTGGTTGGCTCGATTTACTTGATGCTTTTATTTTTGTGACAATCTCTGGGCTGGTGTTTTTTCATATCCTTCCTGAAGTCTTACATAGTGGTGGTCCGATTGTTCTGGTGTTAATGGCAATTGGTTTGCTCGCCCCAAGCTGGATAGAAAAATATTTTCATCACGTCGCGCATCAAGCTCATCAAACAACGCTGTTTTTAGGTGTTTTTGGCTTAGTCCTACATGCGGTTATTGATGGCTCTGCATTAATTGTTGAACCTGGAAATCATACTGCATGGTTATTAGCACTGGGTGTTTTATTACATCGATTCCCTGTTGGTTTAACAATTTGGTGGTTATTACGCCCACAATATGGTCGAAAGTTACCTTTAATCATACTTGCCTCTATGTCTCTAGCGACTATTGCAGGCGCATTGTTTGCCGATAACGGTGTTGCTCACTTAGATGGACAATTATTAACATGGTTTCAAGCTTTTGTAATGGGTTCAATCATGCATGTTGTATTACATCGCCCTTATTTAAAGTCAGCGAAGAAGTCCGTTGAGACGAGCAAAGAGCACCGCTATGCAGCGGGTATTGGTAGCTTAATGGGTCTTATCGTTTTAGGTGCCGTATTGTTACCACATTGGTTAGGTTATGTTGAGCATAACCATGATTCAGAAGAGTTGGTTACCCAAGTCTATAGCACTGATGCTCATAAAGAACATGCCCATAAAGAACACGGCCATGATGAAGATAGTCGTGAACAATCTGCACATGCTGACCATGCCCATGAAGAGCATGGTCACGATGAAGGTAGTCATGAGGAGCCTGCACATATTGAGCATGATCATGAAGCGCATGAGTCTAAAACGGCACAAACATTAATTAATGTCACTAAAGTTGCACTGTATAGTGCACCTATGTTGTTACTTGCTTATTTATTAAGTGCATTAATGCATTATTTTAAACCTAAGTTTTCGATTATGCCGATGCAAGGTAGCCAAACATTCTTCAAAGATAGCTTAAAAGGGGTGGTCTATGGATTGCCGTTACCTGTGTGTTCGCCTAGCGCAAGTAAGATGCATCAACAGTTGTTGGGGTTAGGCGCAAATCAAACCTTTGCGACGGCCTTTTTAATTGCGACACCTATCATTGGTTTTGATGCGTTACTTATTTCATTACCTTTATTAGGTGAGCAGATGCTGTTATTACGTTTAAGTTTAGCTGCTCTCTTTTCTCTCGTTATCGCATGGTTATTAGGTAGACACTTTAAAACACCTATTCCATTAATGACAGAGCATAGCTGTGAAGAAGGTAAACCGACCTCACGATTTATTAGTGCCATTAAGCAGGGCTATCAGCACCAATTAGATCATACTGCACCGTGGGTGCTATTAGGCTGGGCGATTGCCGCAACCCTATCAACCCTTCCAGCATGGTCGTTCTTTGATCAAGCGTTGTGGTTACAAGTATTGGTCATGCTTATTATTGCTTTCCCATTTTCACTTTGTGCGACAGGTATTACGCCTGTGATAGCCATTTTATTAATGGCTGGTTTATCACCTGGAGCGGCCATTGCATTTTTGTTAATCGCACCCACTATTAGTCTTGAATTACTTAAAACCCTTAACAAGCAACAAGGTTTCTTTGCAGCGATGAGTCTGGCGATGTTAATGATGATAGGCGCTTTTTTAACCGGATTGTTATTAAACCAGTTCATTGATATCTTGTCACCAACATGGCTTGAACAGAATATTGAAGATTATAGTTTTTGGCAGATGATCAGTTTAGTGGTTATCTTGATTTTATATTTCGGCTCATTATTACGCCGAGGTGCACGTAGTTTTATTGCGGAGTTAGTGCCTAAAAGCTTTTTAAAACGTCACCATCATCACTAATGATATGTACCCATATACATCTATTCACTCTTGATGAGTATGGGATATTAAGCTTGTTATTTTTTATGAGGGCTCAGAGAAAGGTTACTCCTTGCGAGAAGTCTTTTATGCATCCTTATACCAAAGGATCTTAAAAGGTGATCACCCTCGCTCGTTTAAATCAACCTTAACTGCGTTGTGAGTTTTGAAGTGAGGGTAACTATCTCCTGCAACTCACGCCTTGTTAGTGATAATTTTTCCTGCGTAATACTTGATCACTTAATTAATTCTTTTGGTATTAGAACGATACAGGTGCCATGAGAATAAACACAATAGTTTGAAGCTAAAGAATCCCCACAAAAAAGCATAAGTTACCTAGCCATATAATGACGTTGGCTATGTCGTAGTTAATTGATGCTATACTGTTATTATATCCAGTATATTAAATGAGGTTATTATGAATAATTCATTTGAACAACTCGAATTAATGACAAGTGAACTACCGCTTGATAAAAAACGGTTATTAATAAAATTATTACACGGTCAAGTATCTGGTCAAAGTTGTCTTGATGCATTAACGGAACATCAAGATAGTTCATCTATATGTCCACACTGCCACTCTCAAAGCATCAAACGTAACGGAAAAATAAATAATCGCCAACGTTACCGTTGTAAGACATGTTCAAAAACTTTCATGTCTACATTTAATACTCCTTTCTATCGGCTAAGAAAACCTGAAAAGTGGCTGAATTATTTCAGCTGTATGCTCAATAGTTTAACGGTAAGAAAAAGCGCTACTTCCTGTAAAGTTACCAAAAACACTGCTTTTCTATGGCGCCATAAATTCCTCAAACTACTGAATATTCAAGATAATACTCACCTATCTGGGATAGTAGAAATAGATGAAACTTTATTTAGGTATTCTGAAAAAGGAAGTAGATATTTATCACATACAAAGCATAAACGAGGGGGAGATAAAGCAGGGAGAGGCCGTGCTAAAGGGGATTGGGTAGCCGTTCTCGTTGCGAGGGATAGACAAGAAAATACCTTTGATAAATGTTTAGAAAGCTCTACTGGAGAAGCTTTCTATCAATTATTAAATCACCATATTGATAAAGACTCAGTTATTTGTAGTGATGGATTTCGCTCATATAATGTATTAACAAGAAAATTAGGTATGGCCCATAAAGTGCTTAATTTAACAAAAGGCATCCGCGTCATTGAAAAAGTTTTTCATATTCAAAATGTTAACTCCTATCATGGGAGGCTTCATGGTTGGATGTATCGCTTCAACGGTGTCGCCACGAAATATTTAGACAATTATTTAAGTTGGTTTAGATTCTTTGAGGCAACTAATAATCCCAATGAAAATAGTCTGTTATTGTCACAGACACAGTTAATTGGGACATAGCCGAACGTATTTAATTTATGATCATATTAGCCCAATCCCTCTTATACCAATTCTACTAATTTTATAATCTAACACCAAGAGTATTTAATTTGTGATCAGATTGGCCCAGTCCCTCTTACACAGAGATTTTACTTGATCAACTTGATGTCTAAAATTATTCCAACCACGACTTACCTGATCAACTATGTCGTCATAATTTTTAAATGCAATCGCATGCCGACCACTCGGTGTTGCATCCGATATCTGTTGAAAGTGTTTTTCCATCATATCAATACTTAACATGGGACTAATCAACGCCTCTGTTTGACCTGTTGCAGGACAAACAGCACCATAAATATGAGTTGAAATGAATTGTTGCTGTTTTACAGCCGAGGGTGGGTACCTTTTTGAGCCCATAATTTTGTTGTCGTATTTTGTTGGCCAAATCGAGCTTCATCCTGAAACCATACATCTACTCTATCGAGTGCTACATGACCTGGAATTATGATGATCGATTTAATTAAGAATTTTTTTAAAGGTTTCTTGCTCTGCTAAATCATGCTTAGGGTGCATAGAGCGTGAAGTTATCCAAACAATATCTAACGCCTTCATTAATCGGTAAATATTTCTAATTTGGTAATTCACATTAAAGGTTTCTTGGATATATTTTTGAATATCTTTACCCATTAACCGACCTCCTTGTGCCTTAACAGTATGCTCTATCACGTACTATTTTAATTGAACTTTTTGTTTGTTGTTCAAGCGAGAAGGCTGACCTGTCGCGAGTTTTAATGCTAATGCATTAAATCCACATGATAGATATTTTGTTATCCATTCATTAACCAAGCGACGACTTACATTCAGTATTTTTGCAATTGAAGTTCTAGAGTGGCCTTCATGGAATTACTGTACCGCCAAATAGCGTAGTTTAAGGCTCGCATTATTTGTATATGGAATGGAAATATTGGCAGTGTTTTTCATAGGGTAAGTCGTTGTTTAATGATAATGAAAGGATGCCACAACAGATCATAAATTAAATTCTTTTGGTAAACCATAAAGGTGAAGTTATTTCTTTGAATATCAGACCAGGTAACACGAATGATCGAACTCCGATCCCTGATTTGTGTAAAACTTTATTGGTAAACTATATGCTGATAAGGGATACATAGGAAAGAATTTGAGTGAAACATTGAAAGCATCTGATATTGATTTGGTAGCAACTGTGCATAACAATATGAAAAATAAAGTAATATTAGTCTTTTGTAGAGTGATTTCATCAAAGAGATACATAATTGAAACAGTGAATGATCAGCTGAAAAATATATCTCAAATAGAACACAATTCTTTCTACTAGATAAATACGTTATAATGTTGCTTTAATGCCCTTTAGAAGTTTCTATCTATGTCTGCGGTACCTTATTCATTAAAACCCTACAATACCTTTCAAATAGATCATAGTTGTGCTGAGTTGATTCATGTTAACTCTAAAGTTAAATTGATTTCTACTTGTATGGGGCTCTATCAAAGTGGCCAAGATTTTTTGGTACTTGGTGAAGGGAGTAATATAATACTGATAGATGAC
>JBAHZV010000059.1:0-8422 GCA_037132845.1 Psychromonas sp. | reverse complement strand
GCCACTTGATTTATTGAATGTTCTTCGTAACACTTTTCCATCAATAGCAATCACATTTTCGGACTGTGTTGCTAATTGTTTTATCCACGTTGTAAAACACAGAGCAAAACTATTTTGATCAAGTCTATTGATGACATCATTAAATGTATCATGGCTTGGGACACCATTTGGAAGATCTAAAAAGGTTTGAAACCACTCTTTTTTAGCTCGACCAAAAGAAGCCATGCTAACGAAATTATCGGCACCACAAATAACAGCACAAATTGCTATTGTAATAATATTAATCAGAGAATGGCGCTTTGCGCGTTCAAGGCGGGGATCTTTTAATACTTCAAATGATTCGGACAAAGTGGTGTTTTCCATATTCTAACTCGCAAAGGTTAGAATAGATCAAATTATCAGCTTGAAGTCAATCATTTTATTAGAAAAAATTTGGAAAAACCTGTTCACTTATAACCCGTTTGCCCTGCACAGGTATATGAGTCCGTAAAATCCGCCTCTGACAATATTGGTAAGTTATTGTGGTTAGCCCTTGGCGCACAAACCACCCAGTTAATCCACGACAATATTCATGTTGGTGAAGTGCATAACCTTGAGGAGTTTGTACTTGATGCGGATGTGATAGAAAATATTTTTAGCCACCCAGATCCCCGTAAAACCAAACAACTCGAAAAAGAGCTAGCGAAACGCTTTAAAGACCGAGGAGATTTGCCGGTGTTTAAATCGTTAAGTGAACGTTTAGAGGCGTTACGAGATAAAGCTGAGAAAGGTCTAATCGCCTCTATCGACTTCGTTAAAGAGCTTTGTAAAATAGCCAAAGAAACCGTCCAAGCTGAAAAAGACCTCGATGCAGAGCGTCAAGAGAAGACGCCAAAATCAGCACTGACAGACTTGTTTTTAGATCTGAAAAGCGAAGAAACACCAGCGGTAGTAGAGCGCATTGTAACCGACATAGATGCCATTGTACGCATTGTTAACTTCCCCGGTTGGCAAAACACCACAGGTGGCGAGCGCGAAGTACAAAAGTCATTACGTAAGGCTTTACTTAAGTACAAGTTACATAAAGACCAAGTGCTGTTCGATAGGGCGTATGGGTATATTAAAGAATATTATTAAATGAATAAAACAATATTTTGAAATTACAAATCATTTAAAGATAAACAATAGTTTAGAGCTATCTTTACGGGCTCTATTTATAACCAAGTAAATAATTGGTGTGAAATGTTAGCCACAACTATCGGGGTGTGCGTTTAATCAATTAACTAACTGCATAGGTATGATTTAATTGATTTAGCTCTATATAATAAAAATCACCTTTATTATAATCATAATTATAATTATTTAATAAATTGCTAACCTAACCTTTCCCTCAAAGTAATATATATTTAATATTGGAATGAATATGATCGCGAATATGATCGAAAATGTTTTACACCTTACAACCGCTGATGTTCTTGCCGAAGTAGTTTGTTTGTGGATGATTTTTGTTTTTATTTTTTCAGTGGTGTCTGCAAAAAAAAATCATTTCCCCGCCTTAGTCAATTACACCCCATCATTACTCACAACAATAGGGATATTTGGTACCTTTGCGGGCATTGTTATTGGTTTATTGATGTTCGACCATACTAATATTGATGGCAGTATCAGTAATTTATTAGCGGGTTTAAAAACGGCTTTTATCACTAGTATATTAGGTATCTTATCTTCGATACTATTTAAGATACTGCAAACTCTTGGTTTATTACAACCAAAAGAAATGATTGACGATGAAGTAGTTGAAGCGACACCTATCGATATATTAAATGCAATCAATCAGCAAGGAAAAAGTATTGAAAAACTCGCCAATACAATCGGTGGCGAGCAAGACAAGTCACTGGTTAATCTAATTCAACTAATGCGTTCTGATGTTAATGACCATCAGAAATCCTCTGTAAAAATTGCGCAAGAAAGTAATGAAACCCTCTCTGAAATTAATCAAAAATTAGAAACTCAACAAAATACATTTACTGAGTTCTCTGGCAAGCTTTGGATTAAGATGCAAGACTTTGCCGATATGCTTTCGAAATCGGCAACAGAAACTGTGATTGAGGCTTTGAAGCAAGTGATTACAGACTTTAATCAAAATCTAACCGAACAATTTGGTGAAAATTTTAAGCAACTGAATGATTCGGTTAAAGAGTTAGTAACATGGCAAGATAATTATAAAGACCAATTGGCGGATATGATTGAGCAGTATAAGCAAGGTGTGATTGCAATTACAGAAACTGAAAAATCAGTTGCCCAAATAAGCACAGAGTCAAAAGTGATACCTTCAACAATGAATGACTTAAAAGAAGTTATGACAGTCAACAAGCATCAGTTAGATGAGTTAGAGCGACACTTAGAGGCATTCAAAGATATTCGTGATAAAGCAGTAGAAGCAGTGCCTGAAATTCGTAAGCAAATTGATGAAACAGTATCGACTATCTCGAACTCAGTCATTTTAGCTAACGAGCATTACAAAACACTGCTTACTGAATCGGATAAATATATTCAAAGTCATATATCCACATCAAATGAACTACTTGATAAGTTTGTATCAAATAGCAAAGAAGGTGTAGATGCAATAGCTGAAAGGCTAGCTGAAAGTGCGAATCGGGTTGAAAAAGTAATTTCAAGTGGGGCTGAACATTTTGAAACAAACGTTAAATTAACAAATGAAAAATTAAAAGAAACAACTCATGAGGTAAGTGATAATACGTTTAAAATTCGAGAAGAGTTAGACAACACAGTTAAAGAGCTGAGTTTGAATGTCAGAGACATGATTAATGGTTTAGTTCAAGACTCTAAATTAATCGGAACAACACTTATTGATGCAAATTCCTCATTAAAAACTGAAACAACTGCCGCCAGAGATCATGTTGTTGAAACAATTGATAATATGCAAAAATCTTTAGAGTCTTCACTCGAAGGTGTATTTCAACAACAGAGTCAGCATATGCAGCAAATGTTTAGTAATATTGATAAAGGCCTTAGAGAGCAAGTTAGTAAAACAGGCGATGCGGTTGAGGGACAAGTTGGAGCGCTAGATAAAGCAATGCAGGATGAGCTAACCAGAGTCATTAGCACAATGGGTAATAACCTTGCTCAAGTTACTAGTAAATTCACACAAGATTACACTGCATTAGTAAATGAAATGTCTACGGTTGTTAAGTTAAGAGTGTAATATATGAGTAAAACTAGTTCTATTTTTGGTGCAAATAAACCTCAAGAAGTCGGAGATGAGCATTGGTTAAGCGTATCAGATCTCATGGCCGGTCTTATGATGGTATTTCTCTTCATTGCCATCGCCTTTATGCGCCATGCCTCTGTTGAACGAGATAAAATCAAAGATATAGCGGTTGCTTACCAGGAAAATCAAGTTGCTATATTTGATGCCCTAAACAATGAGTTTGGAGAAGAATTAAATGAATGGCAGGCTTCGATTGATAAAGAAACATTATCTTTTCAGTTCGACTCTCCAGAGGTTTTATTTTCCACAGGTAAAAGTAACCTTAAATCAGAATTTAAAATAATTTTAAATGATTTTATACCACGATATCTAACGGTGCTAGACAAATTTAAGTCCAGTATCGATGAAGTACGTATAGAAGGGCATACTTCATCCGAATGGTCACGCGGAACGCCAGAACAAAAAGCTTATTTTTTAAATATGCAGTTATCTCAAAATCGAACTCGCAGTGTTTTAACTTATTCTTACTTGTTATCGGATTTAAATAAACAGCAAAAAAAATGGGTGAAATCTAAGTTTTCTGCTGTTGGCCTTGCCTCATCAAGAATGAAACTGAATGAGGACGGGAGTGAAGATAAAGAGAGATCTAGACGAGTTTCATTCCGAGTTATTACAAATGCAGATATTCAAATTCGTAAAATTATTGATGGAATGTAGATGAAGTTAAGCATTAATTTTTCAGATTTAACAACTGCCGTCAGTAAGATGGGAGCAATGAAGGTGGAATTTACAATTAAGCAAAACTATGTTCCTCGAGACCCGATTGACATCCAGTTAGATGATGGTTTTGAGGTTGATTTTTTAGATATTCAATTTGAAACGGGCCTTGCAAGTTACGAAGGACGACAAGTTCTTCTCTATATTAAAGATCACAGCTACAAAAATAGATTTGAGCAAGCCATTGAAAATGGAAAAATGGGGAATAGATACCATGTAGCTGATTGCTCTAAACTTGAAGAGATGAGAAAAAAAGGCAAGCTAGAACGCTATGTTGTTACGAATAAACTTGATGGCTTATTTAAAATATCAAGAGATGCCAATGAGCATAGAGAAGCTCAAGAAGGCGATGCAAAATTACAAATTTGTCAATTTTGCTTAGATGCTATTAATTATAAGGGCTTTAAAAACACCTCGAGAGGCCCTAAAAGACAAAATTTTGTTGAAAATTTTAATCTTTCTGACTTCTTTGATACCTACAGCTCATTTTTTAAGTTTATGCCTTCCGGTATTGCAGATAATCAACAAGAGGGTTATAGCGATGATTGGCAACAAGTGTCAAATTCTATTAAATCAAAGTATCAGTTTGTATGTCAGCAATGTGCTGTTGATTTAAAGAGTAATAAACGCTTATTACAAACTCATCATAAAAATGGCGTAAAAGCAGATAATACTGACGCCAACTTAACGCCTCTTTGTGTTGATTGTCATCGAAAACAACCGTTACATACACACCTTTTTGTACCTCATAAAGACACTCAATCAATTAATCGCCTAAGACAAGCTCAAAATTTAAACACTAAAGAAAATTGGAGAGACATATACAACCTAGCTGATTCTGGCATGGGTGGTGTTATCAATATGCTTGAAAATCATCATTTACCTATGCCTGAAGTGGGGTTAGAAGTTAGCAATGATCAACATGAAGTTGTGAGTGAGCTTGAGCTTGCTTGGCCAATGAAGAAAGTAGGTGTGGCTGTAGATAGAGATTCTGCTATCGCAGCAACGAAAGTCGGCTGGAAGGTCTTTAGCATGCGCCATGCTCTGTCACTATTTGATGACCTCGCGAATAGGGTTAGATAACGTGCGACTCATTTTAACATGTATCTAACATCTAATTACCGGGAACTTTAACTTTATATTAAAAGTTTATTGGGTACACACACAGGCCAATCGATGAAAACATGATGAAATTATTGGTCAAATAGAGTTAGTTGGGCAGAAAGTGAAGTTATAATATTTTAAGGGAGAAATAAATGACTCAAGTTGCTATTTCAGCTGACTTTTTAACAGCGATGATGAAGTTACCAAGAGCTCAGCAAAAAAAGGTGAGTCAGTTTGTAAATAAATTTAGAAATGATCCGCGGAGTACGGGGATCAACTACGAAAAAATTCATGATGCAGCTAATTCTCAAATGCGTTCTGTACGAATTGATCAAGCCTATAGAGGAATTATTCTTCAACCTGAGCGTGATGATATTTATATATTGTTATGGGTAGACCATCATGATGAAGCATATGATTGGGCAAGGAGACACCAATGTAAGATTCATCCATCAACAGGTGCTATACAATTATTCCAAACTCAAACACAAATTGTAGTTGAAACAAAACTGCCGAGCGCTGATCTTCAGATTGCTACAATTACGAAACTATTTGAAAGCTATGACATTGTCCAGTTAGTGAAACTTGGGTTACCGGAAGAGTTTGAAAATAAGGCATTCTCTTTAACATCATTAGATCAACTTCAGGAAATCGAAAAAGAACTACCAGTGGATGCTTATGAAGCGCTATATATGATTGCTTCGGGCTTACCTTATAAAGATGTTTTGGCTGATTATAATGAAAATTTAAATAACGATGTTATCGATGTTGATGATTATGCTGCGGCTATTGAAAGAAATGGGTCTAAACGACGATTTGTATTAGTTGATGATGAAGAGCTTCAAAAAATGCTAGATGCACCTTTAGAGAAGTGGCGAGTATTTCTTCATCCTTCACAGCGCAAGTTAGTTTCACGAAACTGGAATGGACCAGTAAGAGTGCTTGGTGGTGCTGGAACAGGAAAAACGGTCGTTGCCATACATCGTGCTAAATGGCTGGCATCTCAACTCACCGCTTCAACTAATAAGAAAATTCTTTTCACTACTTTCACTAAAAATTTGGCCTCAGATATACGTGCTCATCTAGGGCAAATTTGTACACAAGCAGAGTTGGATCGGATTGATGTCATTAATATTGATGCTTGGGTTGGAAAATTTATCCGTCGTCATGGTTATAAGTACCAAGTTGTTTTTACAAACGATAGTAGCCCCGTACGCATAAAATGTTGGAAGTTTGCTATGCAAAATATGTCAGCAGAGCTTTCTTTTTCTGAGCGTTTTTATCAAGAAGAGTGGCAACTGGTAGTACAAGAGCAAAGTATAACCTCACTTAAGGAATACGTTAAAGCTAAGCGCATAGGAAGGGGGACTCGTTTAAACCGCAAAGAACGCATGTTAATTTGGCCTGTATTTGAAGAATATCAATTACAATTAAGTCACATGAATTTGCGAGAAATGACGGATGCTACAAAAGACTGCTTAGAAACGATGAAGATAAAAGATATTAAGCCTTTGTATGAGTCTGTGCTCATAGATGAAGGTCAAGATATGGGCACTCATGCTTATACATTACTACGTGCTTTAGTTGCAGAAAGCCCCAATGATATTTTCGTTGTGGGTGATGGACACCAAAGAATATACCGTAATAAAGTTGTTCTTGGGCGTTGTGGTATTCATATTGTAGGTCGCTCAAAAAAATTAAGAATAAATTACAGAACAACGGAAGAAACACGAAAAATGGCTATTTCAGTTCTTCAGGGCATCACAGTTGATGATCTTGATGATGGAAAGGATGATAATACTGGTTATGTATCTCTAATGCATGGCACACCTCCTGAACAAAATGTATTTCCCACATTTTCAGAAGAAGTTGACTCGATTATTGAGATAACTGAAAGTTTAATTGCCGCTGGCGCCAAAATAAGCGAAATATGTCTAGTTGCTCGGACCATTCATTTAAGGAATGATTATGCGACTGCTCTGAACCGTTCTGGTTTTCAAACCTATGAAATAAAAACTAATGGATCAGAAGATCGGAATGTAGAGGGGATTCGTGTCGCCACAATGCACCGTGTAAAAGGTCTCGAATTTCAACATATCTTCGTTGCAGGAGTGAATGAAGGTGTTATTCCTCTCGGTAATGTACAATCAAGCGATCCTGTGGAAATCAGAGAGTTTGAACTAGGTGAAAGAGCATTGCTACATGTTGCAATGACTAGAGCAATAAAGAGTTTAGTTGTAACTAGCCATGGACAATGCAGTAGGTTTTTATTACCTTCCACATAGTTGAATTGTTAAAGATTTTTATGTGATAACTTAATTGCTTCCCAATAATCTGTTTGGGAAGCTAAATTATTGAGCTGAAACAAAATTGAAAAATATTGATTAGCCGTTTTATTGGGGTTACCACTATTAATGCCTCTCTGCGATGGCGGAGGTATGTACCTAATCAGGAAAGCATTTTTAAGAAAATTAAAGCAATTGTCTTAAAACAATAATTTGTTGGTGGATTTATGAAACTATTGTAATACCAAAGGAATTAATTAAGTGATCAAGTATTACGCAGGAAAAATTATCACTAACAAGGCGTGAGTCGCAGGAGATAGTTATTCTCACTTCAAGATTCACAACGTAGGTAGGGTTAATTTTAACAACTAAGGCTGATCACCTTTTTAGATCTTTTGGTATAAGCAAGTAAATAATAAGAAGATTATATACCTATGGCTAGATATTGCGGTGATAAAAACTCAGATCGACTGATTGAAGTTGCTAGGGAGTTCAAAGAAACGTGTTTGTTAAATGGTAAGTCATTATTTACCAATGAAGCAATTTGGACTCAAGAACATTGCAAAGAACTTAATACCTCTTTTGTTGAAAACCTTGATGAGGGTGAGGGAGATTTTTTTACAAAGCTAGAAACACAAATTGTAAGCACTTCCCCCTCAAGCAAAAGTACTGGCATCAGAAATGCTTTGGTTAATGTTCCTGTGTCCTAGCAACACTGGCCCAGTATCCAAACGTGGCAGTATTGAGCGTGTATTTGCTTGGAGTGGACTTGAATTAATATCTCTGAATCAAGACAAATATCTTTCAGATAATATACTTACTGGTATTGGTAGTGCAGGCACCGCTTATAACACGGGTCGTTGGCGAGAGTTGGTTTACCTGATCCGTCTTACTGCTGCATTTTTGAAACTTGAGCAAAGTACAAAACAAATACTTCTAGAAGATCATGTTCAATTTTCAGAGTGGTTAGAAGCCATTCCTGAAAACGAAAGTCGTCAATTTCGTCATATGGTGCTTTATTTATTCTTCCCAGATAAACATGAAC
>JBAHZV010000151.1:0-9942 GCA_037132845.1 Psychromonas sp. | reverse complement strand
TTAAAAGATGATCTCAACGCATTTTGTTTGATATGTGAGCAAACAGTTTTTTTTATGGTTATTTCACTTTACAAATGCGCCTTAAACTCTGTATTATTCGTCTCGTTCTGCGGAGGGGTGGCAGAGCGGCTGAATGCACTGGTCTTGAAAACCAGCGAGGGTTTATAGCTCTCCGAGAGTTCAAATCTCTCCTCCTCCGCCACATTTAAAAAGCGCTAACTGTTTACAGTTAGCGCTTTTTTCGTTTTTAATCTGTAAACGAAAGCTTCATCCCTGCTCTTTACTCTATTAGATCAATTCCATTAATGTATTGGTCAAATATTGCAGTAAATGGTTATTCCCTTTGCAATATTTTCAACGAAGAAATCGTTTGTTTTAAGCAGTAAGATAGATCAGTTATTTAGTGGAATTGGTATTATTCTGCAAAGAGATTTTATAACCATGTAGATTGGTGCAAGCTAATGCCTAAGAAAGTAACCTAGAGTCACTCGCTAGAGCGGTTAGTTAAAAAGTTGCTGAATCGTTTGTAGTGTTTTAACTATTTGATTACAGTTTGTAGGCGTAATGAAAATGGTATCATCCCCCGCAATCGTGCCTAATATTCCACCTGATTTTCCAATCGAATCAAGTAAGCGAGCAATTAATTGTGCGGCTCCCGGGCTGGTACGAATAACGATTAAACTCTCATTACAATCAATATCAACAACCAAGTTTTTTAGGGGGCTAGTGGTCGCGGGGATACCGAGTTCAGCAGGCAGGGAATAGACCATTTCACGCTTTGCATTACGGGTGCGTACGGCACCATATTTACTCAGCATACGTGAAACTTTAGATTGGTTAATGTTATGAAATCCAGCTTTTAGCAGAGCTGCAACAATCTCACTTTGAGAGCTAAGACGTTCTTTTTTTAACAATGTTTTAAAAAAATCCATTAATTCAGTTGATTGTTTCATGTAATATAACTCAGTAAAGTAATTATGCATTTCATCATTAATCTAATACTATCTAGAATAGATTAATTTGTAAAATAAATGCATAACTATTCATTTTATTAAATTTTTTATTGGTTAGTTATATATAGGTATAGTGATGAAATTATTTTTTCGTAAGTGTAGTGTGGCATGCTTTTTAGTTTTTTCCGTACCGGCTTTTGCTGTCGATATTAGTAAAAATATAACGGTTAATTTTGTAACAGAAGCAAATTATTATCCCTTTGAATATTTAAATGATCTAAATCAGATTCAAGGTTTTGACATTGATATTGCAAAAGCGGTATGTGAGAAAGCAAACTTAACTTGTCAATTTAGTAATAAAAGCTTTGATAGTTTATTGCTCACTTTACAGTTTGGACAGTTTGATGCTGTCATTGCTGCGCTTGATATTACCGAAGAGCGCAAGCTAAAGGTTGATTTCTCTAATAGTTATTATCAATCTGCTCCTGTTTTTGTCAGTGCGATTAAGGAATCAGAAGCGTTCTCTCTGGATGGAAAATTTATTGGCGTATTATCAAAAAGTTCAAACCATCTCTATTTAATTAAACATGCAAAAAAGAGTAGCTTTATTATCTCTTACCCATCCTTCTTAAAAGCCTTTTCAGATTTAAGTAGCGGTACAATAGAACTGGTCTTTGCTGATCAAGCGGTCGTTGCTGAGTTGTTATTAGAGAATGATAATGCGTTAAAGTTTTCGGTAATTCAGACGGAAAAAATATTTTTAGACTCGTTTTCTTCCGGTTACGGTATTGCGGTTAAAAAAGGCAATGTAGCATTATTAGAACGTATCAATTATGGCCTAGAAAAAATCGATGAAGATGGTACCTATCAAGCCATATTTAAAGGATATTTTGGTCATTAATGCGAGTATAAAAGTTAAATTTATACTCTAATTCGATAAAATTGATTAACACATTTAACCTATATCACACTTCTTTAATGTTTTTTACATAAATATTTATTATATATTAAGCTACTTTAAATCATTATGTTAAACAACTGTTAGGAGTGTGTTATGAAAGTTTCTGTACTGGGTGCTGCGGGTGGTATTGGTCAAGCCTTGGCTTTATTATTAAAATTAGATCTTCCTGAAAATTCTGAGTTATCTCTTTATGATGTATCGCCCATCACACCTGGTGTTGCCAAAGATCTCAGCCATATTCCTACTAGTGTTAAAGTCAGTGGTTTTGGTGCGGATGATCTCGCTCCTGCACTTGAAGGCTCTGATGTTGTGCTTATTTCTGCGGGGGTTGCACGTAAGCCGGGTATGGAGCGTAGCGATTTATTTAACATTAATGCCGGCATTATTAAAAATTTAGTGGGGTCTATTGCAAAAATAGCACCCGATGCATGTATTGGTATTATTACCAACCCCGTTAATACTACGGTTGCTATCGCTGCCGAAGTATTAAAAGCTGCTGGCGTTTATAATAAAAATAAATTGTTTGGTATTACCACGCTTGACGTTATCCGTGCAGAAGAGTTTATTGCTGATCTGAAAGGGTTACCGGCAGAGCATGTTCGTGTCAATGTTATTGGTGGTCATAGTGGTACAACTATTCTTCCAGTTCTTTCACAGGTACAAGGTGTTGAATTTACCACTAAAGAAGTCATTGAGCTCACCACTCGTATTCAAAATGCCGGTACTGAAGTTGTTGAAGCTAAAGCAGGCGGAGGCTCTGCGACACTTTCGATGGCGCGTGCGGCGTCAGTCTTTGGTGTCAATTTAGTACAAGCACTACTTGGTAAGCAAGGGATTGTACAAAATGCTTATGTGGATGGTGGAAATTCATGCTCACCTTTTTTCACGCAACCACTTTTATTAGGTAAAAAAGGTATTGAGCGTGTTTTACCTTTTGGTGAATTGAGTGATTTTGAAGAGCAGACAAAAGAAAAAATGTTAACAATATTGCATGATGACATACAACAAGGCATTGATTTTGTAGCTAATAATTAACATTTTTACCCTTACTCTAAAAATGGAATACTTCACTAACGACTGTTTCCTTACTTAGAATAATTACAAGTATATGGTTGAAAAGGATATCTTTTTAAATAGGGATCACTGTATGAAAATTTCGGATGTAATGACAACACGTGTTGTCAGCGTTGGGATGGATGACCGTTTAAGCGTTGTTAAAGAGATTTTAGACAGTGTCCCTTTTCGCCATATTCTGGTGGTAGAAAATGAAAAATTAAAAGGGATAATAAGTGAGCGCGATATGTTGCGTTGCTTAAGTCCCTATATTGGTACCGAAGCGGAGTCAATAAAAGATACAAGGACTATTGCACAACGTGCCCACCAAGTAATGACCAGGAATCCCGTCACGGTGGGAAGCGGGGTCTCTGTTCGTGATGCATTATTGCTTATGCTCGAACACACTATTGGTTGTTTACCCATTGTTGATGATGGAAAAGTGGTTGGAATATTCACCTTGTACGATGGCCTACAAATCTTGTTAGACAATTAGTTTATAAGAAATTGTTTTTTAGTGTTTTGACTCCCTTTTATAATTCTTTATAGTGTGCACTCTCAATATTAACTAGGTGCCGATATGGATTATTTACCCATTTTTACAAAAATAGAAAACCGACCTTGTCTTGTTATCGGTGGAGGGGATATTGCTCTTCGTAAAGTTCACCTTCTCTTAAAAGCTGGTGCAAATGTTACGGTTTGTTCTTTAACATTTCATGCTAAATTACAGGAAAAATTTGCATCAGGACAGATCAACATTATTAATGATGTTTTTACTGAGTCATTATTAGATGAAAAATGGTTGGTGATTGCTGCGACTAATAAAAAAGAAGTAAATCAACACATTGCTGAATGTGCTGATAAACGACAGTTACTTGTTAATGTTGTTGATGATCCGCTACTTTCTAGCTTTATTATGCCCTCTATTGTTGATCGTTCCCCTATTGTTGTGGCTATTTCAAGTGGAGGAAAAGCCCCGGTTTTAGCGCGTTTAATCCGAGAAAAACTCGAAGCATTATTACCTATGCATATCGGTCGTCTGGCAACGATCTCTGGTGAATTTCGACATCATGTTAAAAAAGCGATTAAAAATGTTTCTTTACGTCGTCGTTATTGGGAAAAATTATTTGCTAACGGACAATTAGGGCGACTTTTGCAAAAAGGTCAAACGGCGCAAGCAATATCTTTAATGGAGCATAGCTTGACCAATGAAGTCACGAAAGGAGATGTTGCTTTAGTTGGAGCCGGACCAGGTGATCCCTCTTTGTTAACATTAAAAGCATTACAACTTATGCAGCAAGCTGATGTGGTGTTATATGATCGCCTTGTTTCCTCTGAAATATTAGATCTTGTTCGTCGTGATGCGGATCTCATCTCTGTTGGCAAAGAAGCGGGTAATCATGAAGTGTCCCAGTCACGTACTAATCAAATGCTAGTGGAGTTTGCATTGCAAGGTAAAAAAGTAGTACGTTTAAAAGGTGGCGATTCCTTTATATTTGGTCGTGGTGGTGAAGAGCTGGAAGAACTGGTTGCCGCCAATATTGATTTTCAAGTTGTGCCGGGTATTACCGCTGCATCAGGTTGCAGTGCTTATGCCGGTATTCCTCTTACTCATAGAGATTATGCTCAATCGGTTACTTTTGTCACCGGGCATCGAAAAGAAGACGGTAAGCAACTCGACTGGAGGCAATTAGCCAGCAAGAATCATACTTTAGTTGTGTATATGGGATTAATACAATCACTTGAGATACAAACACAATTGTTGAAATTTGGTCGAGGTGCGGAGACGCCTGTTGCCCTGATTAATAAAGGCACAAGTTCGCAACAAAATGTTGTGATTGGTAAACTGTCTGAACTCACACAATTAGGTGGCGGTTTAAAAGGACCGACCTTGATGATTATTGGAGAAGTGGTTCATCTCGCCGATAAGTTGGCTTGGTATAACCCAGAAAACAGCCCCACGTTATCCCGTGACCCCTTCTTAGTCAATTTAGCGTAATCACTGTTCACTGAGTGATAAATATAAACGTTAAAAATAATCCTATTATTAACCTTTTAATGATAAAAAAACCGTAATAGATAGCTCATCTATTACGGTTTTTTATTGTACAAATAGTGCAGAGATAATTAGTGGTGTTTCTCCTGCTCTCTCTCCGCGCTGGATTGGTCACTTAATACTTCAGCAAGTGCGGAACGACAAAGATGTCCTTCTACCTCTCCTTCAGCATTTAATACTGGCAAGGGATGAGTATTATCTATCATGTCTGGAATAACACTTTCCAATAAGGCATCACTTTGTACTGCAGGGACATCTTCGAGTAAAGAAGCATTAATGCTATTGCCATAATCATCTTTTCCGATGTTTTCTAGTGTCTCTTGAGTGATCAATCCTTGATAGCCTTTATCTTCATCAATAACATAACCATAATCTTGTTTTGATCTACGCATTTGCATCACCGCCTCACCAATATTTTCGGCAGAGATACGGCAGATTTGTGGCTGCATAACCGTTTCAACAGTTAGGGCGCGCGCGCGGTTAACGTCTTTAACAAAGGCTTCAACATAATCGTCGATAGGATTGAGCAGTATATCAACAGGTTCACCCTGTTGTACTAAAACCCCATCACGTAAGATAGCGATTCTGTCTCCAAGGCGTAATGCTTCATCGAGATCATGGGTAATAAAGACAATGGTTTTATGCAATTTGTCTTGCAATTCAATAAGCTGATCTTGCATTTCGCTTCGAATTAAAGGATCAAGTGCAGAGAACGCTTCATCCATTAACAAAATATCAGCATCAGTACACAATGCGCGTGCTAAACCAACACGTTGCTGTTGACCACCAGAGAGTTGTCGTGGGTATTGATTCGCATAACCATCAAGACCAACGGTTTCTAACCACTCTGTTGCACGTTGTGAACGTTCTTTTTTATCAACACCCTGTACTTGTAGACCATAAGCGATATTCTGTAAAACGGTTCGATGTGGCATTAAACCAAAGCGTTGAAATACCATTGACATTTTATTGCGACGAAAACCTTGTAGTTCTTTTTCATTCAGCTTCATCACATCACTACCATCAATTTCAATTTCACCTGCTGTGGGTTCAATTAAACGATTAAAATGACGAATTAGAGTGGATTTCCCTGAGCCAGAAAGACCCATGATAACGAATATTTCACCAGGATAAATATCTAAATTAATATTAGATAAACCAACAGTATGACCTGTCTCTGATAAGATTGTTTCTTTTGATTTGCCTGCTTTAACTTGTTCTAGTGCTTTTTTCTCATTTTCACCAAAGACTTTGTATAAATTTTTAATACGTATTAAAGGCTTTTTATTTTTATTATCACTCATCTTACTGCCCTCCAAAATTTTGTAGGGTGCGTTTAGCATAAGTTTGTGAAATCCGATCAAAAATAATCGCTAGCGCAACAATTGCTAAACCATTTAATAAACCAAGTGTGAAATACTGATTGGTAATGGATTTTAAAACGGGCTGCCCTAATCCTTTCACACCAATCATCGAGGCGATAACAACCATGGCAAGTGCCATCATAATTGTTTGGTTGATACCAGCCATAATATTAGGCATTGCTAAGGGAAGCTGCACACCAAATAAACGTTGCATAGGGCTTGCACCATACGCTGTCGCTGCTTCTAATACTTCTTTGTCAACCAGACGGATACCTAAATTTGTTAATCGAATGACTGGTGGAATAGAGTAAATAATAACGGCAATGACGCCCGGTATTTTACCGATACCAAGCAGCATGACCACGGGTATCAAATAGACAAAAGCAGGCATGGTTTGCATCACATCAAGAATAGGGGTGACAATAGATTGCACACGATTAGAGCGTGCCATAGAGACGCCAATGGGCACCCCTAAAGTAATGGAAAGCAGAGTGGAGACCAAAATAATACTCATGGTACGCATGGTGTCATCCCACATACCAAAAAAACCAATCAAGAAAAAAGCAACGATAATGCCAAGGGTAAGCTTCCAAGAGCGACTGGCGATATATGCAAAGGTGGCTAAGGCAGCAATCACTAGCCACCAAGGGCTAGAGAGTAATAATTTTTCAAACCAAATAAGAAAGCTTAATAAAGGATCAAAAAAAGCTTCGATGTTATCACCGTACTCACGCGAGAAATTACGAAATGCGCCGTCCAGTGTTTTTTTGAGATCTAATAGTTGGTGACGATCAAGCTGCGGAATTTCCGATAGCCATGATTTGTCTGACATTTTATTTATTTCCTAATATGAAAAAGCCCAGATAATCTGGGCTTTGAGGGGGTTATAGTTCTTTTACTGCTTTCTTAATTTTTTGTATGGTTGCTTCATCAAGCCATTTTGTCCAAGTATCTTCATAATTATTTAAAAAATGTTCAACGGTATATTCACCATCGGCTTGCTGATCTTCCATCCAAGCTAATAGTATATTCATTTGTGCATTAGTGAATGAGCGTTTAGCAAGGTAAGCCATCACTTGTGGTGCGCGTTTAGCAAAGTCTTCAGTCACAACAGAATCAACGACTGAAGGCGGGTACATGGTAATTTTGGGTGTGAGACAGTCATTTTGAGTAATACATTCCTGAAAATGTTTTTTATCGATACCTGAGCCAAAATCAACATTTACCATTTTATATTTACCCAGTAATGATGTGGGTGACCAATAATAACCAAACCACGCCTCTTGACGTTCATAGGCTTTGGCAAGTGAGCCAGCAAGACCCGCACCAGAGCCTGGATCTATCAATTCAAACCCGTCATCAGCAAGCTTCATCGCATTAAATAGCTGGCTAGTGGAAATTTGACAATTCCAACCTGCGGGGCAACCCATAAATGCAGATTTACTGGGATCTTCTGGGTGTTTAAAGAGTTTTGCATTGGCTTTAATACCAGCCAGTGTTGCGAGTGTCGGGTCTTTCTCTACCATATAGGCAGGAACCCAAAAACCTTCTTCTGCACCGTCTGAAAGAGTTGTACCCGCATAACGAATACGACCTTCTGCTACACCTTTATCTAACGCTTCGCGCATGGCATTGGGCCAAAACTCTGGGGCGAGATCAGGTTGACCTTTTTCAATCATTGATGCGCCTGTGGGCATGGTATCACCCGGGACAAGTTCTGCCTCACAGCCAAAGCCATGTTCAAGAATAAAGCGATCAATATTAGCGATGAGGGAAGCAGAATTCCAGTTCATATCAGCAATCGTGACTTTGCCACATTCACTTGCCACGGAGGGCATCGCGAAAGAAATACAAGCAAGTAATAGTGAAGAGGTGAGGCGTTTACGCATTTTAATATCCTTTATAATGAAAACTTACATTCATTGTTGCAGTGCATATAGTACAGCAAATAAGCCTTCATTTGAACCGCTCAACTAAAACCCGCCCTGTATTACAAGGTCATTAAAAAAAGGAAAGGGTGACTCATCAACACAAGGTTTACATAACGTATTAAAAATATGCTGTTAGGTTTAATCAGGTTACACGATGAGCGATTGGTTTTTTATTGAGTAAATAAAGGACTGCTATATAAGCATTTTTAAAACAGAGAATAAGATTTTTTAAAAGTACGATGTAAGTCGATATTGTTAACTTGCTAAATGCACTTCTTGGTGCATTGTTAGTGATACCCATTTTTGCTCAAAATACTTTGCGCTGTCACGCGCTTGGATAGCAGAGAAAGGCGCAGATATTGACAGTTGTTCGCTCTTTTTGAGTGTCATTGCACTAAATTGACTTACAAGCTAACGACCATAGGGTAAGGCATGAGGGGGATGTTTTTTTATTGGCTTTGATTGCGCCCATTATAATTTTAATCTTTTGGCTTTGAATATAGCCCGAACGACTTGCTTATTTTTTCACGCCGTTAAATCCGTATAATTTCAATAATAATATGATTAAAATAATTGAATAAAGGTGATCTAATTAAGTCTGTAACATCCCCTTTTTTTTATTGTTATTGAGCGTTATATTAAGGGTAAATGAGTGCCCATGAAAGATAAAAAAAACATTTGTTTCACCTGCTTTAAAAAATGATATTAAGAAGCTATAAAGTAGCTAGTGAGGCATTGCACATCAAATCATATTCGTTTTAATTACTATTTTAACGCGTTAATCTGTGCTAAAAATCCGCGATATATTGACGTTAATTTTGTATTATATTGATGTATTTTGGTTTGTTCTTTGGTTAATATCAGAAATGTAAGTCAGTTATTCGATATTTTTTTGCTCTTTTAATCTCAATCCAAGCACTCGCTACTCCTCTTTTTTTTCATTAAAAAGTAATCCGTTAAAGTAAATGCGTGGCTTCGTTTGTGCTCTTTCGTTATTTTTGCAAAGCAGATAAACGAGTAGATGAAATGAGCGAGTAAAAAGAACGTATTGTCACCATCTACCCTTTTTACTTCAGAGGTATCCGCTTGAACACGAGAGCAAGGTGTAACGTGAAGTAATTGTTATTCACTTTTTGCTTGTTTTATTTTTGAATTGTTCAATAGATGCATTTTTAGCCATCGTCATCACTGTCTCAGCAACATTGAGGCGATGTGTGACTAAGTTACTCTGGATATTGCAAATCACTCTCAAATAGGCTTGGACGCTAAGAACAGTATTTATCGGAGCTTAGAAAACATCAAAGACGCTAAAAAGTGTCTTTGATGTTGAAAGTGGCCCTCCCTAACCACCTTGATTGTGGGTATTGATAAGGCTTTGAAATTATGTGATATTAATACTAATTAAATAAAACTTCATTCACCTGTCATTCCGCACCAATAAAAATATTAAATTAAAGTGAACTGGTCGACTATTTTTAAACCCCGTTTTATAAATAAGAAAAAAACATTGACCTAAGCCCCTTATTTTGATCTATTACTCTCTTTTGAAAGAGATAAATTATGACTTATCCATTTACGAAATCACTCGATCATCACGGTTTAGTTGCACAATTTTGTAAAGACA
>JBAHZV010000067.1:0-5988 GCA_037132845.1 Psychromonas sp. | reverse complement strand
CCACCTGTTACTGTGATTTTATGTTCGCACCCTGCATCTTTTACCGCAGAAAAACAAGCGAGCCCATCAGATGAAACCAAACCGCCAGAGGATAAGTGTTTTTTTGCCCAACGAGAAACCTCTGTTAATCGAAACCCTTCTACAACATGAAAATTCATATAGATGGGGTGGCCTTCTTTATTTGTCGATACAGCAGCGATAAAGGGGACTTTATTCTCCGAACCACGGCCTCTCTTTCCTCCGTGACGTTCACCACCATAATATGCATCGTCGATTTGCACTTTACCAGTCAGTTTTCGGACATCATCTCGTTCTTTCATGACTTGCATAATCTTCTGCTTTATTTTCCAAGCTGTATTGTACGAGACCCCAATATCGCGCTTTAATGCGAGTGCAGAGATGCCTGTTTTAGCTTGAGTAATTAGGTGAACGCTTAAAAACCAAACTGTTAGTGGTAGTTTGGTATGTTCAAATATTGTATTGGCTGTTACTGATGTTTGATGGTGGCAATGATTGCACTGGTAAATTTTTCTTGATTTTAGGGAACAAAAGCTTTTCGATCCACATGTAGAGCAGACAAACCCACTTGGCCATTTCCATTCAAAAAGGGCGTCAATACATTGCTTTTCTGTACCGTAATTTTTAAATAATTCGAGTAAACTATATCCGTGCTGGTGTTGAATCATATTTTTACTCATGACTAGCCTCCTCAATCACTGAATTATCTTAAATTATAGCTCAACATACACAACAATGGCTGTGCTTAGTGGGTAATCAGGAACAACTTTAACTAATTTTAACGCATGATTAATAATCACGTAGTGATAAGAGGAAATAGGTGATTAAAAATAGCTAAGTGCCCCGAAGCGATTTAGAAAGCTAAATCTATTGTGCCTAAAACCTATTCAAATGGGTCAAACTATATTATCCTTCGACACGAGAAGGATCATAAGATAACTTTCAGTTATCAACTAAACACTCCCCTCTAAAGCCAAGGTTTTTACCTTGTTTTTTTGTTTTTTGTCATAAAAAACAACTGTGATTTACACGACTATATGGCATCATCTTTGCCAATAAAATTTCCTTCATAAAGTAGAAAATAAAAATGAAACAGAATCTTAACCGTAGCCAGCTACTTTGTGAATTTGATAAATTAGACAGCTCACTGCAGCATGTTTTAATTCTTATTGCCACCCTCGCGCAACCTTTGCGCCAATCTGAGATAACCAACTTAGTGCGCTGTGCTGAGTGGAAAACGGATCGTGGCACATTACTCTCAAGTAAAATAAATGCGGGCTGGCGTGGTGAGATGATGCAACTTGGTTTAATCGTTGAAATTGAATCTGCTTATATGTGTAATAATTTAATCGCTGAAACACTGGCGCGTAAAGCGGTTAATAACCCGTTAGGTAGTAAAATAAAACAAGCATTAACCACTCGCGCAGTGCCTTATCACATTGCTAATAATTACTCAGAAGATATTCCTCTGTGGAAAATTCGCCCACTGGTTTGCTCTCCAACACAAGATGCACTTTTTGAAACACTCGAGTTAACACCTTTTAGCGAGATTGAATGTAGCTATAGTTTGCCTTTGATTTTTAGCTGTGACTTTGCAGATGAAAGTGAAACAAATAAAAAATGGTTTTTAAACACCTCACTCGCATTTCAATTTCAAGTGCTTGCACCCATTTTGGTCCAACGCTCATTAGCATTGGAAAATATAGACAAATATTTACTGTTGGCAGAAAAATGTTATCAGCAACACCTGCAAAAAACAGGGCATCATGAGCCGATGTTTGCCGCCCTGCTTGCACAGCAATACCTACAGCGTAATCAATTTGAACTATTGCCTAAGTTATTATCAAAAACACTCTCATGGTCAATCGCTATCGACGCTTGTTTAACACTGATTAAAGGGGATGCAGAAAAAGCATTGCAACAGTTTGAACTTGCACTGAAAGCAAGACGCAAAGAGACAAAAAAGCGCGCTGTACAGCTTTTTGATTTTGAAAATGCTTTTTACCTTCTAGCAAACTTGGTAGTTGGCAATACGGCGCTAGTAAAAAAAGTTGCGATGAAATACACAGGTCAACATCAAAAAGCCAATAATGTGCAGCTCTATTTCACTTTTATCAATGCGGCTCAACTTGCAGAAAATAGTGTGGCAATAACAACTTCCCATCATGCGAGTTACCCTATCGCTTTCTCAGCGTTAATTCGTCTCTATGCGGATTATTGGTTTGATGATCTAACTAAGATAACCTCTCCTATTGCGCTTGAAAAGTTACAGCAAAAAGCACAGCAAAATAACTTCCCTCTTTTTGCACAGCAAGCACAGGCGTTGCTTGCAAAAATCAGCAATAACTACCAACTAATAACGGCAAAGCACCCTGCACTTTATCAATTAATCACGCCGATTCAAAAATGGCAGCGATCGCTTGATGCGCTTAAAAATTTAAATGACAGCAAACCCGGTGAAAATAAAAAATCATCAGTACAAGCAGAGGCGCGCATGATCTGGTGGCTTGATCGCCACAACTACACCCTCTCTCCACGTGAACAAAAATTGAGTAAAAATGGTCAATGGACAAAAGGTCGTGCAGTTTCTCTTAAAAAATTACATCGTGAAACAGAGAGTTATGATTACCTTACTGAAGCCGATCTCAAAATCTGTCGCCACATCGGCGAATATACCAGTGGGGGTTGGTATGGTTCAACCACTTTTGAGCTTAGCGAAAATGCAATTTTTGCAGCGGTCAACCACCCAGCACTCTACTGGCCTGAAGATAACTCACAGAACATTCGCCTCACTAATGACACGCCAAAACTGTTAGTTTCTGAGCAGGGTAAAAACCTTAAATTAGTACTTCAGCCCTTTCCCGAAACGCCTACTAATATAATCAAAGAGAACGATTATAATATTACGCTTATCGATTTTAATAACGAACACCATAAAATAGCCGAGATATTGACCTCAAAAGGCTTAACCGTTCCCGCAAAAGCTAAACAGCAAGTATTAGACTCTATCAGCGCTATTGCCCCTTTATTGACTGTCCATTCTGATATTGGTGGCGGTAATAAAAATGCAAAAGAGATAGAGAGTGATGCACGCCTTTATATGCAAATTATTTTGCTTGATGAAGGCATGATAAAAATAGATGCGACCACTTATCCGCTTGGTGAATTAGGCCCCTCTTTTAAGCCGGGCCAAGGCAGTAAAGTTATCATCAGCGAAATAGTGGGAAAACAGTTACAAACAACACGTGACTTAAAACAAGAGTCACAACAACTCAGTTCACTGGCCAATATTGCGCCCGCATTGTTTGCGTGCGAAGACTCACAGTGGCTTATCGAAGATCCACAACAGGCATTAATCACCATTGAGACCTTGCAGAGCAGCGAACAACTGATCTTAGTGTGGCAAAAAGGGCAAAAGATAAAGCTCAATAAAACCGCCTCTGCTAGTAATATGCAACTCAAAGTCGGTAAAAAAACAGACTGGTTTGCACTCGATGGACAGCTACAAATTGATGAGCAAAACGTATTATCATTAGAGCAATTATTAACGTTGATTGACCAATCATCTGGCCGTTTTATCGCGCTTAAAAAGGGCGAATATTTAGCGTTAACAGAGCAACTATACCAACAACTACAACGTCTGCGCGGTGTCAGCCGCATAGGTAATAAGGGCATTGAGTTCCACCCCTTAGCGAGCCAAGCAATGGATGAACTCAGTGATGGCATGCAAATTACCAACAGTGCAGCATGGAAAAAACAGCTCACTAAACTCAATCAGGCTTATCAATTACAACCTGAACTGCCCTCAACGCTGCAAGCAACACTGCGAGATTATCAACTACAAGGGTTTGAATGGTTATCACGCCTTGCACATTGGCAAGCAGGCGCTTGCTTAGCCGATGATATGGGCCTCGGAAAAACACTGCAAGCACTCGCTATAATTGTAAACCGCGCCCAGCAAGGACCCACGTTGGTACTTGCCCCAACGTCAGTATGCCTAAACTGGGAGAGTGAAGTCGTTAAATTTGCACCGACACTGCGTGTTATTAATTTTTCAGGTAAAGACAGAAAACAGAAGTTAAAAGAGGCAAGCTGTTTTGATATTGTTATCTGTAGCTACGGTTTATTACAAACAGAAATTGAAATACTGAAAGAGATTCAATTTACCACCATTGTTGCCGATGAAGCGCAAGCGATAAAAAACCCACAAGCAAAACGTACACAAGCAGCGATGCAGCTCAAAGGTGACTTTAAAGTCATCACCACAGGTACACCTATCGAAAATCACCTTGGTGAACTTTGGAGCCTGTTTAATTTTATCAACCCTGGGTTATTAGGCACACTTGAACAGTTTAATGCACAATTTGCGAATACCATTGAGAAAGGCGATGAAGTAGCTGCAGATCAACTGCGTACTCTGCTAAAACCTTTTATATTACGACGCTTAAAAACAGAAGTATTAACCGAGTTACCTGCTCGCACTGAGATAAATATTAGTGTCAAAGGCAGCACCGATGAGATCGCTTTTTATGAAGCATGCCGCCGTCAGGCTGTTAATCGAATTTCGGAAAGCGAAGAAACTAATAAAGGCAGTCAAAAGTTAAAAATATTGGCTGAAATTACACGCCTACGCCAAGCCTGCTGTCATCCTCAACTGGTCAATGCCGATGTAGATATCAACAGTGCAAAACAACAAGCCTTTATTGAACTGGTTGAAGAGTTAATTGAAAACAAACATAAAGCGCTAGTCTTTAGTCAGTTTGTTGGCCATTTATCACTACTTAAAGAGGTGCTGATTAAACGTAATATTAGCTTCCAATACTTAGATGGCTCAACCCCACCTAAAAAACGTCAGCAAGCAGTCAATGAGTTCCAAGCAGGCAGTGGAGATATTTTTTTAATCAGCCTTAAAGCGGGGGGTTCAGGTCTTAATTTAACCGCAGCTGATTACGTTATTCATATGGATCCTTGGTGGAATCCAGCGGTTGAAGATCAAGCATCAGATCGCGCCCATCGCATGGGACAACAACGCCCGGTTACTATCTACCGTATGATCATGGAAAATAGTATTGAAGAGAAAATAATTGCATTACATGCACAAAAACGAGACCTCGCAAATAACCTATTATCGGGCAATGAAAAAGTGAGCGGGAAACTCGATGTTGAGCAGATGCTTGCTCTACTTGAGTGATGCAATGATAGGCAGAACAAAAATTCAGTTTCACTTTGCCTGTCATAAGAGAAGTTATTAGCGGTCAACGTTCTGCTTTCAGCGAAAACACTTTATTAAGCCAAGGTTTTTGTCTTGGCTTTTGGTAGGGTATTGTCAACTTATGTGGACTCCCTCTTGTCAACAACAAAGTGAATAACCGAAGAATTTAATGCGAACTTATGTACGAGGTCTAAATAGAGTAGCTAACCCTGGCTCTAGGATATTTTCGCGAGCATATTATCAATATCTTATCGACGAGCTCAAGACTCTTAGTTGACAACTGATTTAATATGCTGATTTTTATCTTCGTTATTGCATTTTATTGTGGGACTTTTTTAAACAGCTAATAACTCTGCTTTATACTCTGTTCCTTGGCTTAGCATTGCAAAAGCCGTTCTAACTGTTTTATTTGCCAAGGCAACCGCTGCACATTTTTTACCTTTGCGTTCAATTAACCCCATGAGCCAACATTCTTTTTTTGTTCTGTCGCAAACTCAGATTGTGCCCTCTAAATTAAAGGGCCACTTTTCTTCAGATACAATTATGCTGCGAGAGCATAAAACTGATCCCATGGAGTCATTCCTTCTGAATCAATCATCTGTCCGTGTTTAATCATCGCGCAGACTTCAACACCGGCTAACGTTGATTCCGCACCAACCCAAGACTTCCATCCTAAGCATTGATGCATTTTACCTTTCACTTTTCGATGGCTTTGTTCAACAATATTATTGAGGTATTTAACCGCTAATACTTCGACC
>JBAHZV010000127.1:0-57023 GCA_037132845.1 Psychromonas sp. | reverse complement strand
AACCCAGCTCGCGTACCACTTTAAATGGCGAACAGCCATACCCTTGGGACCGACTTCAGCCCCAGGATGTGATGAGCCGACATCGAGGTGCCAAACACCGCCGTCGATATGAACTCTTGGGCGGTATCAGCCTGTTATCCCCGGCGTACCTTTTATCCGTTGAGCGATGGCCCTTCCATTCAGAACCACCGGATCACTATGACCTACTTTCGTACCTGCTCGACGTGTCTGTCTCGCAGTTAAGCTGGCTTATACCATTGTACTAACCTCACGATGTCCGACCGTGATTAGCCAACCTTCGTACTCCTCCGTTACTCTTTGGGAGGAGACCGCCCCAGTCAAACTACCCACCAAACAGTGTCCCAAACCCCGATTCAGGGGCCATGGTTAGAACTCAAAACATACAAGGGTGGTATTTCAAGGTTGGCTCCACCAAATCTAGCGACCTGGTTTCAATGCCTCCCACCTATCCTACACATGTAGGCTCTAAGTTCACTGCTAAGCTGTAGTAAAGGTTCACGGGGTCTTTCCGTCTAGCCGCGGGTACACAGCATCTTCACTGCGATTTCAACTTCACTGAGTCTCGGGTAGAGACAGCATGGCCATCATTACGCCATTCGTGCAGGTCGGAACTTACCCGACAAGGAATTTCGCTACCTTAGGACCGTTATAGTTACGGCCGCCGTTTACCGGGGCTTCGATCAAGAGCTTCGCACAAGTGCTAACCCCATCAATTAACCTTCCGGCACCGGGCAGGCGTCACACCCTATACGTCATCTTACGATTTAGCAGAGTGCTGTGTTTTTAATAAACAGTTGCAGCCATCTGGTATCTTCGGCCTACAACAGCTGAATCCGCTAGGGATATCACCGTCGTAGGCGTACCTTCTCCCGAAGTTACGGTACCATTTTGCCTAGTTCCTTTACCCGAGTTCTCTCAAGCGCCTTGGTATTCTCTACCTGACCACCTGTGTCGGTTTGGGGTACGATCCCTTATTATCTGAAGCTTAGAGACTTTTCCTGGAAGCATGGCATCAATGACTTCAGCACCTTAGTGCCTCGACATCGTATCTCAGTGTTAAAGAAACCCGGATTTACCTAAGTCTCACACCTACATACTTGAACCTGGACAACCATCGCCAGGCCCACCTAGCCTTCTCCGTCCTCCCATCGCAATAATAAAGGGTACGGGAATATTAACCCGTTTCCCATCGACTACGCCTTTCGGCCTCGCCTTAGGGGTCGACTCACCCTGCCCCGATTAACGTTGGACAGGAACCCTTGGTCTTCCGGCGGGGGGGTTTTTCACCCCCCTTATCGTTACTCATGTCAACATTCGCACTTCTGATACCTCCAGGATGCCTTACAGCTTTCCCTTCGACGGCTTACAGAACGCTCCTCTACCATGCCTAGATAAATCTAAGCATCCGCAGCTTCGGTGATATGTTTAGCCCCGTTAAATCTTCCGCGCAGACCGACTCGACTAGTGAGCTATTACGCTTTCTTTAAAAGATGGCTGCTTCTAAGCCAACTTCCTAGCTGTCTAAGCCTTTCCACATCGTTTCCCACTTAACATATACTTTGGGACCTTAGCTGGCGGTCTGGGTTGTTTCCCTTTCCACGACGGACGTTAGCACCCGCCGTGTGTCTCCCATGATTGCACTTGTTGGTATTCGGAGTTTGCATAGGGTTGGTAAGTCGGGATGACCCCCTAGCCTAAACAGTGCTCTACCCCCAACAGTGATACATGAGGCGCTACCTAAATAGCTTTCGAGGAGAACCAGCTATCTCTTGGTTTGATTGGCCTTTCACCCCCAGCCACAAGTCATCCCCTAATTTTTCAACATTAGTGGGTTCGGTCCTCCAGTTGATGTTACTCAACCTTCAACCTGCTCATGGCTAGATCACCAAGTTTCGGGTCTAATCCCAGCAACTATTCGCCCAGTTAAGACTCGGTTTCCCTACGGCTCCCCTATTCGGTTAACCTTGCTACTGAAATTAAGTCGTTGACCCATTATACAAAAGGTACGCAGTCACCGAACTAAGTCGGCTCCTACTGCTTGTACGTACACGGTTTCAGGTTCTATTTCACTCCCCTCACAGGGGTTCTTTTCGCCTTTCCCTCACGGTACTGGTTCACTATCGGTCAATTAGGAGTATTTAGCCTTGGAGGATGGTCCCCCCATATTCAATCAGGATTTCTCGTGTCCCGACCTACTCGTTTTCACTGTAAAGAAGTTGTCATATACGGGACTATCACCCTGTATCGTTGCACTTTCCAGAGCATTCTATTAACTTCTAAACAGCTTAAGGGCTGTTCCAATTTCGCTCGCCGCTACTATCGGAATCTCGGTTGATTTCTTTTCCTAAGGGTACTTAGATGTTTCAGTTCCCCTCGTTCGCTTCGTTATGCTATGTATTCACATAACGATGACACTATGTGCCGGGTTGCCCCATTCGGAAATTCCAGGATATAACGCTTGTTATCAACTCCCCTGGACTTATCGCAGATTACCACGTCCTTCATCGCCTCTAATTGCCTAGGCATCCACCGTGCACGCTTATTCACTTAACCATACAAACTCTAAGAATTCTGAAACAGAAAATTAAAGCTGCATGTCGTTTCCAAGACGCTTGCGATTCTCATATTTTACTATGAAAAACACATATTGTGTTTTTCGTGCACCTATCAGTATAAATACTGAGTAGATACGTACTACCATTTCTCATTTACATGAAAAATAGCTGTTTTATTTTTTGCTTGATTACAGCATCTAATCTAACTATAAATAGTCACTTTAAATGCTGAGAACAATTTCGTTTATACTTAACGTAGTCTGCATATGTAATAAAACATCCAGTGGATGTTTTATTATGCAAATACATTAAGTAAGAACTTTATCAGCTTTCCTAATTGTTAAAGAGCAGGCTTTTTCGCTAAAAAAAGCCTTAGATAAACATCAATGTTTATCTAAGGCTTCTATCTCATGTTGGGTCACTTCTTGTTAATTTCATTGAAGTGGTGGAGCTATGCGGGATCGAACCGCAGACCTCCTGCGTGCAAGGCAGGCGCTCTCCCAGCTGAGCTATAGCCCCAACATGGCAGTTGTATAGACATTAGTCGGACATTATTTTTAATTTAATCAAGGCAAAGAAAGTCGACGTTTAGTTTACTAAACGAGTCTTGCTTTAACGAAGAGTAAGTTAAAAATTGGTGGGTCTGGGCAGATTTGAACTGCCGACCTCACCCTTATCAGGGGTGCGCTCTAACCAACTGAGCTACAGACCCAACTAAAGTAATTGGTGGGTCTGGGCAGATTTGAAAAAACCAAAGCCGACCTCACCGCTCTTTATTACAACACGGGGTGCGCTCTAACCAACTGAGCAAATGCCGTCTTGATGAGCGATACAATTATCTATACATCTCTTTTACATTCTAATCAAACAATCTGTGTGGGCACTGATAATAACCATTTTCGCCTAAGCGATAAATGTTAGCGGTAGGTTTATTTGCCTAAGCAAATACGCCGTTAGCAGGACTTCTTTACGTAAGGAGGTGATCCAGCCCCAGGTTCCCCTAGGGCTACCTTGTTACGACTTCACCCCAGTCATGAACCACACCGTGGTCATCGCCATCCCCGAAAGGTTAAGCTAATGACTTCTGGTGCAGCCCACTCCCATGGTGTGACGGGCGGTGTGTACAAGGCCCGGGAACGTATTCACCGTGGCATTCTGATCCACGATTACTAGCGATTCCAACTTCACGGAGTCGAGTTGCAGACTCCGATCCGGACTACGACAGACTTTCTGAGATTCGCATACCCTCGCAGGTTAGCAACCCTTTGTATCTGCCATTGTAGCACGTGTGTAGCCCATCCCGTAAGGGCCATGATGACTTGACGTCGTCCCCACCTTCCTCCGGTTTATCACCGGCAGTCTCCCTAAAGTTCCCGGCATAACCCGCTGGCAAGTAAGGATAAGGGTTGCGCTCGTTGCGGGACTTAACCCAACATTTCACAACACGAGCTGACGACAGCCATGCAGCACCTGTCTCAGAGCTCCCGAAGGCACTCATCTATCTCTAGGTGATTCTCTGGATGTCAAGGGATGGTAAGGTTCTTCGCGTTGCATCGAATTAAACCACATGCTCCACCGCTTGTGCGGGCCCCCGTCAATTCATTTGAGTTTTAACCTTGCGGCCGTACTCCCCAGGCGGTCTATTTAATGCGTTAGCTTTGAAACCCACGGCATATAGCCACAAACTTCTAATAGACATCGTTTACTGCGTGGACTACCGGGGTATCTAATCCCGTTTGCTCCCCACGCCTTCGCGCCTCAGTGTCAGTCTTTGTCCAGGTGGCCGCCTTCGCCACTGGTATTCCTTCAGATCTCTACGCATTTCACCGCTACACCTGAAATTCTACCACCCTCTACAAAACTCTAGTTAACCAGTTTCAAATGCAGTTCCAAGGTTGAGCCCTGGGCTTTCACATCTGACTTAATTAACCACCTACGCGCGCTTTACGCCCAGTAATTCCGATTAACGCTCGCACCCTCCGTATTACCGCGGCTGCTGGCACGGAGTTAGCCGGTGCTTCTTCTGTGGGTAACGTCACAGATGTTACTTATTAAGCAACACCCTTTCCTCCCCACTGAAAGTGCTTTACAACCCGAAAGCCTTCTTCACACACGCGGCATGGCTGCATCAGAGTTTCCTCCATTGTGCAATATTCCCCACTGCTGCCTCCCGTAGGAGTCTGGACCGTGTCTCAGTTCCAGTGTGGCTGGTCATCCTCTAAGACCAGCTAGGGATCGTCGCCTTGGTAAGCCTTTACCTTACCAACTAGCTAATCCCACTTGGGCTAATCAAAACGCGCAAGGCCCTAAGGTCCCCTGCTTTGGTCCGTAGACATTATGCGGTATTAGCAGTCGTTTCCAACTGTTGTCCCCCACGTTAAGGCATATTCCCAAGCATTACTCACCCGTCCGCCACTTGTCAGCAAAGTAGCAAGCTACCTTCTGTTACCGTTCGACTTGCATGTGTTAAGCCTGCCGCCAGCGTTCAATCTGAGCCATGATCAAACTCTTCAATTTAAAGTTTAATGTGCACGTCGTTACCAACTATGCGACTCAATATTACTGACTAAAACTATGTACCTAAGCAACAAGTGCAAAGTACATTTGTTATTCTGAATTAATGAATTAATTCGTGTGTCATTGATATTGATTCTTGTTGTCCTTGGCAATGGATTTGCTACGCAATTCCATCGTAAAGGACTATTTTTGAAATCTACTATCAATGCTCACACAGATTGTTTGATTAAATTGTTAAAGAGCGTGCCTTTCGGCGAGGTGCGTATAATACGCTACCTGTGAATCTTGTCAATGAATAATTATTATATTACTTAAGAAAGATGACTCATCTTTTAAAATAACAAAATAGTAAAAACTTTTGACTCAAGCCATTTATCTAAATAATAAGTTGCTTGTTGGTTCTATACTCGGTAAGTAACTGTGTTAGTCACCGTGTCTGTGGCGCATTATAGGGATTGAGTTCACATTGGCAAGTGTTTATTTACATTTAAAAACTGTTTGCTTATTAAGTAATCAAAAGGATTTTTTGTTCCTATATATGCTAGTTTTAATCAAATTGCATTTTATCGTTTTATCATTGGTAAACTACCTATAGATTTAGGTAATATACGCGCCTTGTTTTTTCTCCGTTTTATTTTGAGTGGTATTTTATGACATTTTCTTTGGGTCAACGTTGGATCAGTGATGCAGAATCCGAATTAGGACTAGGCACTATCGTCGCAATTGAGGGGCGCATGTTGACATTACTGTTTGCAGCCTCAGGTGAGCAACGACTTTATTCTCTTGCTGAAGCTCCGATAACCCGGGTGCGTTTTAATGTAGGTGATGAAATCATTAGCCATGATGAAGCAAAAATATTGGTCACCGATATTGATGATGAGGGTGAGCTTATTACTTATATAGGCACTTTTGTTAGCAACGGTGAAAGCACTCAGTTAAAAGAAACCTTCCTTAATAATTTTATTAAATTTAATAAGCCACAAGATAAACTCTTTGCTGGGCAAATTGACAAATTTGATCGTTTTGTTTTGCGTTACAAAGCATTACTCAATCAACACACACAACAAAAATCAAACCTTCGTGGTTTATTAGGACCACGTGTGGATCTTATTCCACATCAATTTTATATTGCAGAAGAAGTTGGTAAACGCCATGCTCCTCGTATTCTATTAGCCGATGAAGTGGGCCTTGGTAAAACAATCGAAGCTGGACTCATCATCCACCAGCAACTTATCACCGGTAGAGCCAAGCGTGTATTGATTGTATTACCCGAAAACTTACAGCATCAATGGTTAATTGAGATGATGCGTCGCTTTAACCTGCATTTTAGTATTTTTGATGATAGTCGCTGTAGTGAAGCTTATGCTGATGAGATCAATCCTTTTGAAACTGAGCAATTAGTTTTATGTAGCATTAACCTATTACGTAATAAAATACATTTTGAACACGTTATAGAAGCAGAGTGGGATTTGTTAATTGTTGATGAAGCACATCACCTTACTTGGGATAAAGACAAACCAAGTCGTGAATACCAAGTTATTGAAGCATTAGCAAAAAAAACGCCAGGGGTATTATTGTTAACGGCGACACCAGAGCAACTTGGTCATGAAAGCCACTTTGCACGTTTACGTTTATTAGATCCAAGTCGTTTCTATGACTACCAAAAATTTGTTGATGAAGAATCCGGTTACAAGCCAGTGGTTGATGCGGTAAACCAAATATTAGATAACCAACCATTATCGAACGAAGCACAAAACTGTATTACTGAGCTACTTAGCGAACAAGATATCCAACCACTACTAACCATCATTGAGGATCTTCCTCCCAGTGATAGTGAACGCATTCAAGCTGAACGTGAACTAATTGGTAATCTACTTGATAGGCATGGTACAGGCCGCTTATTATTCCGTAATACGCGTTCTGCGATTAAGGGTTTCCCAAAGCGACTATTAAAGTCAATTGCGCTTCCCTTGCCTGAGCAATATAAAACAGCAATTAAAGTATCTAAAATGTTACCTTCTGGAACATTACAAGAGCAAGCCGTTAGCGCTTTGTATCCAGAGCAGATGTATCAGACCTTTGAAGGTGGCACCACTAACTCTTGGTGTGCTTTTGATCCACGTATTAGTTGGTTAATTGATTTAATACAGCAATTTAAAGATGAAAAAATATTAATCATAGCAGCCCAAGCACAAACGGCATTGGCACTCGAAGAAGCGTTACGCAGCCGTGAAGCAATAAAAGCGGCGGTTTTCCACGAAGGGCTTTCACTCATTGAACGTGATAAAGCAGCTGCTTATTTTGCCCAGGTAGAAAATGGTGCCCAGGTGATGCTTTGTTCAGAGATAGGCTCTGAAGGTCGTAATTTTCAATTTGCTCATCATCTGGTTCTTTTTGATCTGCCTATTAATCCCGATCTATTAGAGCAACGCATTGGTCGCTTAGATCGTATCGGGCAACGTTGTGATATCCAAATTTATACCCCTTATTTAAAAGATACTGCACAAGAACATCTGCAACAATGGTATGAGCATGGATTATCAGCCTTCACACAAACAACCCCCACTGGTCACACAGTATATGAACAAGTAAAAGATGATCTGATCAACCTGCTTGCTAGCGGTGAAAATAGTCAGGGTGAATTTGATAAATTAATTCAAACCACGCGCACTATCAACGAACAATTAAAAGTGCAACTTGAGCAAGGCCGCGATCGCTTACTGGAGATAAATTCGAGCGGTGTGTTACATGAAAGTAATCTTTTAGATGATATTACTGAGATGGATCAATTGCCTGATTTTACTACCTTTGCATTGCAGCTTTTTGATGTGGTTGGCGTGCAACAAGAAGATCAAAGCGAACACTGTCTGGTACTACGCCCGACTGATCATATGTTAACCAGTGATTTTCCGGGTTTGCCTGAAGAGGGAGCAACAATAACGTTTAATCGTCAAACGGCATTAAGTCGTGATGATGTTCATTACTTAAGCTGGGAACACCCTATGATTATGGGTGGGATGGAGATGATTTTAAGCAGTGATACAGGCACCACCTCCGTTGCTATTTTGAAAAACAACTCGTTGCCAGCCGCTTCTACTTTCTTAGAACTTATTTATGTTGTTGAAGCAATCAATACCGATAACGCACAACTGAGTCGCTTTTTACCCACCACACCGATCCGTTTATTATTGGATAAAAATGGTAAAAATCTCGGTGAAAACGTAACTTTTGACAGCTTTGACCGTCAATTATCACCCATAAACCGCCATATTAGTCGTAAAATAGCCAATACATCACAGCCCTTAATTCACCAGTTAATTAAAAATTCACTGTCCACAGCACAGGATTTAATGGCGGACATTTTATTAACAGCTAAAAGTGAGATGCAACAAACACTACAAGGTGAATCGGATAGATTAGAAGCATTACAAGCAGTTAACCCTAATATCCGTGAAGATGAAATTCAATTTATTCGTGATCAACAAACTAACTTTGAACAGATATTAGATCAAACGCAGCTGAAACTCGATGCCATACGTTTTATTGTTTCGACACAATCATAAAAACGAGAAAGCCTGAAAGCTTAATGCTTGAAGGCTAGAATGCAAAAATATTAAAGCTTGAGGCTAGCGGTTTTTCCCTATAGCCTTAAAGCTTAAAGCCTTAAAGCAGACATTTATTATGCCACATTTTGTTTATAACCCACCACAAACACCCTACTTAGATATCCTTTATCAAGATGACGATATCGTGGTCTTAAATAAACCAGCAGGATTATTAAGTGTGCCAGGGCGCGAGAAAAAACATGCAGATAGTTTAGCGCTACGTATTTTACGCGTTTGGCCAACGGCTTGTGTGGTGCATCGCTTAGATCTCGCAACATCAGGGCTTATTATTTTAGCGATGCGAAAATCGGCACAAAGCCATATTGGCCGTCAATTTCAGCAAAAAGTCATTGATAAAACCTATTATGCGCGTGTGACGGGTATTATTGTAGAAGACTCGGGTGTAGTGGATTTGCCCATTCGCTGTGATTGGGAGAATCGGCCACGCCAAATTGTCGATTTTGAGCTGGGAAAAAGTTCACAAACGCAGTGGCAAGTCATCAAACGGGAAAAACAGACAACTCTGGTTGAATTAACACCTTTAACCGGCAGAACCCATCAACTTCGTGTACATATGCAACAACTTGGGCACCCTATTGTAGGTGATGAGTTTTATGCGACTGAATTGGGGAAAAAAATATCACCTCAGCGATTAGCATTGCATGCTGCTAGCATCACTCTAACTCACCCAACCACAGAGCAACGTATCACCTTTGATTGCCCGCCTACTTTTTAAAATGATAGCGCAATCTCTTTGACGGTTTCCAGAGCAAGAGCAAGAGGTGATAATTAACATTTACCCAACAAGTAGCAACCAAAAACAAGCATCCAAAAGACAATTAAACAACAACCAAGCAACAATTAACTCATACTTAACCAGCATTTAGTAACACAGCATTAACTCGATATAACATATACTTATATAAAGTAATATAATTATCGTAAAATAGCGATTTTAGACAATTAAAAAACTAGCCTAACTTACGTTTTTTAATTAATATTTAATGCTATATTTAATGTTCGGTAAAATGTTGTAATAAAACAACAATAATCGAGCAAAAGTATTAATAATTTACGTTACTCTTAGTCAAAGCAAAAATGAATATGATATTGCTCTATTCATCTTTGCCATTTGGTACGTAAATTCAATCATCATCTATTCATTATAACAATAAGCGATCACGGACTTACTATGCAAATAGGTATACCTAGAGAGATCCAAGAAAATGAAAACCGCGTAGCGGCAACACCGAAAACGGTTGAGCTATTGATCAAACAAGGTTTTTCTTTTCTTGTAGAAACGAACGCAGGAGCAGCAGCAAGCTTTTCCGATCAATTATTCAGTGATGCCGGAGCAAGTATTGGCACAGAGACAAGCGACGTATTAGCATCTGACATTATTTTTAAAGTCAATGCCCCAACCGATGCTGAAATCGAGCAGATTAAAGAGGGTGCAACCCTTGTCAGTTTTATCTGGCCAGCACAAAACCCTGAATTATTAAAAAAACTTGAAGCCAAAAAAATCAGTGTTATTGCGATGGATAGCGTACCACGAACTTCACGAGCACAAGCGCTTGATGCACTGAGCTCAATGGCAAATATTGCAGGTTACCGCGCAGTCATCGAATCAGCAAATCAATTTGGCCGTTTCTTCACGGGTCAAATTACTGCTGCCGGTAAAGTGCCACCAGCTAAAGTATTGATTATTGGCGCAGGTGTAGCAGGCCTTGCCGCACTTGGCACTGCAGGTAGCCTGGGTGCAATCGTGCGTGCATTTGATACTCGCCCAGAAGTAAAAGAACAAGTTGAAAGTATGGGTGCAGAATTTTTGGTGGTTGATTACACCGAAGAGGAAGAAGTTAGCGCCACCGGTTATGCAAAAACCATGAGTAAAGGTTATCAAGAAGCGCAAGCGTTAATGATGGCTGAGCAGGTAAAAGAGGTTGATATTATTATCACCACTGCGCTTATTCCGGGCAAACCAGCTCCAAAACTCATCTCAGAAGAGATGATTAAATCGATGAAAGCGGGTAGCGTAATTGTTGATTTAGCCGCACAAGCTGGCGGTAATGCTGCATTTACGGTAAAAGATGAAGTATTCACCACTGAAAATGGCGTAAAAATTGTCGGTTATACCGATTTACCAAGCCGTCTTCCAACTCAATCTAGCCAACTTTACTCAACCAACTTAGTTAACTTAATGAAGCTACTTTGTAAAAATAAAGATGGCCAAATTGATATTGACTTTGAAGATGAAGTTATTCGCGGTGCAACGGTTGTTAAAGAGGGTGAAATCTCGTGGCCTGCGCCTGCAATCAATGTCAGCGCAGCACCTGCTCCTAAAGTAGAAGATAAAGCTGCCACCGTTGTTATTGAAGAAAAAGCACCAAATAAATGGATTAAGCCTGTTAGCGCAATTGTAGCAGCTGGCTTATTTGGTTGGGTTGCTCACGTTGCACCGAGTGACTTTTTAGCACACTTTACGGTGTTTATACTGGCATGTATTGTCGGTTATGGCGTAGTTTGGAATGTAGCACATTCACTGCATACGCCACTAATGAGTGTCACCAACGCTATCAGTAGTATCATTATTGTTGGTGCATTATTACAAGTTGGCAGTGACTACTGGTACGTTAATGCATTTGCCCTACTTGCCGTTCTTATCGCCACCATCAACATTGTCGGCGGATTTACCGTGACACACCGTATGTTGAAAATGTTCCAAAAGGATAAATAATCATGTCTCAAGGATTAATTACAGCTGCTTATATCATTGCAGCAATTTTGTTTATTGCCAGTTTAAATGGATTGAGCAGTCAAGAAACAGCCAAAAAGGGTAACTTTTTCGGTATTATCGGCATGACAATTGCGATTATTGCAACCATTGGTGCAATGATAAATACTGGAAATGCGGGCGCTTGGAGCTATACATTAGTCGCCATTTTAATGATAACTGGCTCCGCTATCGGTATTCGCTTAGCAACAAAAGTTGAAATGACATCAATGCCAGAGCTGATTGCTATCTTACATAGTTTTGTCGGTTTAGCGGCCACCATTATCGGTTTTAACTCTTACCTTGACCACGGACTTTTATTGGGTGCAGCTAAAACAATTCATAATGTAGAAGTATTTCTAGGCGTCTTTATCGGTGCCGTTACTTTCACAGGATCAATTGTTGCCTTTGGTAAATTAAGTGGAAAAATTAACAGTTCAGCACTTTCTCTGCCAGGTAAAAACTGGATTAACATTACCGCTATCGCATCAGCGGCAGTGCTACTTATTGGCTTTATTAGTGGCGATTGGGGCATAACAGCACTTATTCTGATGACGATTGTCGCACTCGCATTTGGTTGGCATTTAGTGGCTTCTATTGGTGGTGCAGACATGCCCGTAGTTGTTTCCATGCTCAACTCATATTCAGGTTGGGCAGCGGCCGCAACAGGTTTCATGTTATCCAATGATCTGTTAATTATTATTGGTGCATTAGTCGGCTCAAGTGGTGCGATTCTCTCTTACATTATGTGTAAAGCGATGAACCGCTCATTTATCAGCGTTATTTTAGGTGGCTTTGGTAACGAGGTCGTGACTGATAGCGGTGATAAAGATTACGGCACACATTATGAAACAAACGCTCAAGAAGTGGCTGACTCATTAAATGCAGCTAAAAGTGTTGTCATTGTACCGGGTTACGGTATGGCAGTCGCACAAGCACAGTACCCTGTGGCTGAGCTCACTAAACGTTTACGTGCTAAAGGTAAAAATGTACGTTTTGGTATTCACCCTGTAGCGGGTCGTTTACCAGGACACATGAACGTATTACTTGCTGAAGCAAAAGTGCCTTATGACATCGTATTAGAGATGGATGAGATAAACGAAGACTTAAGCGACACGGATGTAGTACTGGTTATCGGTGCTAACGATACGGTCAACCCAGCCGCTAATGAGCCCGGTACGCCAATCTCTGGTATGCCGGTATTGAGTGTTTGGGAAGCCGAAAAAGTAGTGATATTTAAACGTTCAATGGGCGCGGGTTATGCGGGTGTGCAAAACCCACTGTTCTTTAATGATAACTCTGAAATGTTATTAGGTGACGCGAAAACATCAGTTGATGCGATTTTACAAAATATGTAGTCGTTAAATAATAACAATTAAAAAGCCGAATCATTTGATTCGGCTTTTTTGTCTCGACTTAAAATAAGCTAATAAAAAAGGTGCTAAGTAAGCACCTTTAAAATAAATGTTAATTAAAGTTTAACATTCAACTTTTTCTATCCAAGCAAACTTATCTTCACGTAAGCCGTATTGAATACCGGTTAATTCATCGTATAAATTACGTGATACTTGCCCTGCTTTATTATCATTAATAAAGTAATCCTCTTCTTTCCAGCATAATTTTCCCACTGGAGAAATAACCGCAGCGGTACCACAGCCAAAGGCTTCGGTGATTTTACCACTTTTAATATCGGCTAAAATAACTTCAATATCTAACTGTTCTTCAGCAACGGTGTAACCCAAGGTTGGCGCGAGTTGTAAAATAGAGTCACGGGTAATACCCGGTAAGATGCTACCACTTAATTTCGGGGTCACAATATGATCACCATAAACAAAACAGATGTTCATCGCGCCTACTTCTTCGATATATTTTCCATGTATCGCATCTAACCAAAGTACTTGTGAGTAACCTTTTTTAGCCACATCCTCTGACATATATAAACTAGCAGCATAGTTACCACCTGTTTTAGCTTCACCAACACCGCCCACGACAGCGCGACGATATTTATCCGCAACGTAAACAGAAACCGGCGAAAATCCATCTTTAAAATAAGCCCCAGCAGGACCGGTGATAATAAAATGTAGGTACTGATCACTTGCGCCTAAACCTAATTTCGCTCCTGTGGCAATCATAGTGGGGCGAATATATAACGAGGTCCCCTTTTTCTCAGGCACCCATTTATTATCTATTTTTAATAGTTCGATTAATGCTTGAAGATGAAATTCAACATCAACTTCGGGCATTACCATACGCGTAGCGGAACGGTTAAAACGTTTAAAGTTTTCCCGTGGGCGGAATAAGTTAATTTCACCTTGCTCAGTACGATAAGCTTTTAAACCTTCAAAAATTTCTTGCCCATAATGAAGAACCGAAGCAGAAGGATCCAGCTGTATCATTTGATAGGGTTTAATTTCGGCATTTGTCCATTGCGTACTTGAATTAAATGATTGTGTGAACATATGATCTGAGAATACTTCACCAAAATTAAACTCTTCCGGGCAACTTCTCCGTTCTGCAACAACTAACGGCTTGATATTAATTGACATGTAAATCCCTTCTATAACTAAAATTCTTTTGCGACAAATAATCAAACACTCATATTGCAATGTTTGTGTCGACCGAGCAGTGATTTTAAAAAATAATCAGCAAGACATCCACTGTTCTTTTTAAAGATGCGCCATTATTAGGTAAAATATTTGTAATTGATAGCAATCAGCATCGCTACTGGCGCAATCTTACAAGATAAAATAAAAACAAGGTGATTTTTGGCTCTCTGTGAAGCACAAATCGGCAATCAAAAAACCAGTTAACGGCCATTGCCACTCTGAGTCAACAACGACATAAAGTAAAATGGATGTTGATTTAGAGTGATTTTTCTTGATGCCAATGATTAAAGTGTGGCATTAGCATCATCAGCAATAAAATCGCAGCTAAGCCCCCCATTAAAAGGATAACAGCATAAGGCGCCGTTAATTCAGTTTGTTGGATCAAGCCAGATAATAGCGCTGCACCACTCATTTGTATACAGCCCAACATTGCAGATGCCGTGCCAGCACGATCACCAAAGGCACTCAATGCCATGCTTGTTGCAGGTCCAAGTAATAATGCAAAACCAATACATAACAACATCATTGGCAACATAAATGCAAATGCACCTAGCATGCCTAAAGTCGGCCCCCAGAGCTGCACAATAACTTGTAATACAGCAGAACAAATTAACATGATTAATGCCATGAAAACCGTAGCGCGATTGCCGTAGCGCTTAATGACCCAAGGAGCGGCAAAAGCCGCGACAATATTCACTAATGCATTTAAACCAAATAACAAACTAAAACTCATTTCTGAAACACCTAAGTGTCTGATTAACCAATCAGGTGCATAGGAAACATAGGTAAGAATAGAGGCCATCCCCACCATACACGTGCATGCATAAAACATAAAATGACCATCATTTAGCACTGGTTTGAAACGTTCCCAATGATACAAGCGACCACTGCTTGCCGTGTTTTTAGGGCGCGTTTCGGGTAATCTAAATGCAACAACAAACAGGACAATAACAGCAAACAGTGCCATAAATAGAAACGTAGCACGCCAACCAAACTGTAATGCAAGCAAACCACCGAATGAGGGTGCAAGCGCTGGAACAACACAAATAACACCATTTAAATAACTATAATATTTAGCGCTTTCGTGATGATTGAAGCAATCTCGAACAGCACTAAATACCACAATTGACGTCGCACAGGCAGCGATACCTTGCAGTACTCTTGAAACTTGCAACAATTGAAAGTCGAACGTAAAGACGGCTAATAAGCTGCTTAAAATATACAGTGAGATACCTGCTAACGCGACCGGACGTCGACCAAAACGATCCGCTAAAGGACCAATCAATATTTGCCCGATGCCCATTGCAAACATAAAGAGCACTAACGTTGATTGAATATCGTTGGCTGAAACATTGAATTCGATAGCCATCACCGGCATCGAGGGTAAATAAATATCAATAGCAAGTGGGCTTAACACCACCATCAACATTAATATAGGAAAAATAGTTTTGCGCATTGTGATCCTTAAAAGCGTAATAACAAGACGGTAGTTTACGTAACAATAGAGATGAATCATACTGATCTAATTTCAGAACTGAATTTCCTTGAGGGCATATCGATGCATTTAAACGACCTCGCAAAAATCGATATTAATCTTTTGGTCACATTACAGATATTATTAGAAGAAGAGAGTGCGACACTTGCAGCAAAACGCTTACACTTAAATCTGTATTAAGTAAGAGCCTCAATCGCCTCATGGAGGCGCTCGATGATCCGCTTTTTCTACGCACTGCACATGGTCTTAAACCAACCGCTCATGCTTTACAATTAAAATCACAATTATCAGATATTTTACAAAGCTTATACCAAGTGACCTACCACCACATTTTATTGCCACCACAAGGCAACGTAAATTTTCCTTTGCAATGGTCGAAAGTGCCTATCAAACGCTATTACCTGCGTATATAGAACCGTTACTCCATCATGCACCAAATATCATTTTGGATACCTATGCTTGGAATGAAAAATCAATGCAAGACCCATTACAAGGTAAAATTAATTTCGGTATTACCGCAAGAGATCTATATCCCATTTCAGGATATAGACTTAACAATTTTGCCAATGGAATTAATCAGGTGACGTTATTCACCGATCAATAAATCTGTTTAGTACGTAAAAACCAGCTCATTCTTGAGTTAGTCAAAGAAGGACAATGGAATATTGAGGACTAGCCCAACATGTACAAGTACGCTGTGAAGGCAATGATTGGTGGCCACTGGACTACCATCTAGCATCGTCGTATCAGCAGTACCTTACCTGACTTTTACGGCGCAACCAGTGTTTGTGCACACAGCGATCTTATTTTCACTTTGCCCTCTCATTTTGTTGTTCATGCGCAGAAGCTTTATCCCTTAGTGACGATTCCACTGCCCTTGGCTTTTTCAGCACTCGCTTATGTGTTGCGCTGGCATCAGCGCAATCATGATGAGCCGGGACATCAATGGATAAGGAAAACGATCTGTACCAGTATTAGCACTAAAAAAGAGATTAAGTCGGGAAAATGAGTGCAATCAAAAATATAAATAGCTAATTTTAAGCAATAAAATAGTACCGCGAAAAAGTAGAATGACTCTTACTCTACAAAACGTTTTTTAAATTCACTGGGTGTTAACCCAATAATACGTACAAACAGTTTTCTACACGCTCCACTGTTTTCATAACCGACGTTATTGGCAATGCGTTCAAATGAATCATTTGTTGATTCTAATAAATCACAGGCTTTTTGAATGCGCAGATGCTGAATATATTGTTTAGGTCTAAGTTGAGTAGCTTTAAAAAAACGGCGTAAAAAAGTGCGTTCAGTTAAACAGTTTTGTTGTGCAATGTCAGCAATGCTCAGAGGGTAGAAAAAGGTTTCTTTAAGCGTATGTTGAATCGTTAACATAAGTGCATCACTGTGATTTAAAATAGGATTAAATTGACGATAAAAACGTTGTTCACGCTTTCCGGTATCGATGACCAAATATTTTCCTAAGCGATGCACCACACTTGGCTGAGTATATTGAGCAATGATCTCTAAGCCCAAATCTAACCACGACATCATGCCACCAGCAGTAATAATATCACCTTGATTCATTAATATTTTATCTACATTCAACTGCACTTCAGGAAATAGACGACGAAAGAGTGTCTCTAAACCCCAATGTGTTGTCACTTGCTTATCAGTTAATAAACCTGTGGCGGCAACAATGAAAGTGCCTGCACAAGCAGAGCAAAGTATTGCGCCGCTATGATGTTGTTGTAATAAGCTGTCTATTAGCTTTTTTGATGGGCTTAAATAAAATTCGCTACTATTGCTCGGGGGCAATAAAATAATATTAAAAGGCATTTCTGTAAAACTACCCTTGTTACTAACGGTTTCGATGTGCGCACTAAATCGACAGTGTAGTCCTTGCTCACCACAGACTTTATTAGCTAAATTAAATAACTCAAAAAAACCATATAATGCAGATTTCAAACTATCTGGATAATCGATAATCGCAATTTTAATATTTAGCACTAAACACTCCCTGTCAGTTTTGACTTATATTTTGTCAATTATGACTCTAATAATGTTTTCAGAGAACTCATATACTGCTTACTTCAGTTAGCAAACCTCCTTAGCTAACACATTATCAAAGAATATAGGGATCAAGAGAATGAGCAAACAAGCATTATTAATTATTGATTTACAAAATGATTATTTTCCACAAGGGAAGTATCCACAATACAATAGCGCGCAAACATTAACGAATATTGAAATAGCGATAAAAAAAGCCAAACAAAAAAATATCCCTATTATTATTATTCAGCATCGTGCTGATGTAACACAGGGTCTCGCTCCATTTTTTAACCCTGATACCCTAGGCGTGCAGATCCACCCAACGATTTTAAAAGCAGTGCCCAACACCAATATCGTAATAAAAAATTATGCCGATAGCTTTGAGCAAACCAATTTAGAACAAGTATTACAAAAACATAAAATAACGGAGTTACTCATTACCGGTATGATGACGCAAAACTGTATCACCCACACGGCAATTTCAAAGGAAGCTGAAAAATATGATGTCGTCATTTTAGTTGATTGTTGTACCTCAGTCGATGAGATGATCCATAACATTGCTCTGCGTGCACTTTCAACGCGTGTACGCTTACAAAACATAGAAAACGTATTCAATTAAGTGCTAAAACACTTATACCGCGTGTTTGATAAAAGAAGCCAAGTGCTGAATCGTTTTTTGTAAATGTTGCTGATGGGTCAGTCCACTTTTGACCCGTGGTTTAAGATTATGATCACCATCTTCCAACCACAAAAACTCGATATTTTCGGGGAGATGGTAATGCTCAACTTCATCAAATGTCCCGAGCGTGTCACGTGTACCTTGAATAATTAATTGTTTCTGTGTGACCAAGGGAAAATGATCAATACGTAACTTATCGTGTTTGCCAACGGGGTGAAAAGGGAAACCTAAACAAGCAATACCTTTAACTTGCGTTAGTCCATTTTCCTCAAGCTGCGAAGCCACTATACTTGCCATGCGCCCACCCATTGATTTTCCACCAATCACCATGGTTCTGTTTTTTTGAGTGGTAAGTCGTTTAATTTTATCTTCAAACTGTTTGATTAATTTAGGCGCGCGCTCTGGTGGCCGACGAGATCCTGTTTCGAGACGTTGTTGCATATAATCAAAATTAAAACGCACCACACAAATTCCAAGATCTGCAAGCCCCAATGTAATGGTATTCATAAAATCGGAATTGCAATCGGTCCCAGCCCCGTGGGTAAATAAAAAAAGAGGACCGTCCGTGGGACCGTTCATGAAAAATGTCATTTAAATACCTTACTTTAAAAAGAAAGTGAAAATAATACAGCTAATGCACTGCAAACCTTCATGATAGGCCCATGGCATACTTCATGACCTTATTTTTGATCGGCCCACTATTTTGGGCAACATAAAGTACACTTTTACGTAATAATCGTACTAAGTTAAGCTCACTTTTGCTGCCTTTATAAAAGATATCCATGGCACTTTGCATTAATAAATTATGCGGTTTACGGCACATCTCATACCGTTTGAGCAATTTAAGCATCGGTAAATCACTACTGTGTACAAGTAAGTCAACTAAACATTGTACATCTTTAAAACCGAGGTTAACCCCCTGCCCGGCTAACGGATTAATGGTGTGAGCTGCATCCCCTAATAAAACCGCACATCCTTTAGAATAGGTTTGTGCATGACGGCGTGTTAAAGGAAACGCCCCTTTATCTAAGACTTCAAAATCAAAATTGAGCTTAGGAAATTCTAATATTATCTGTTTTTTTAACTGAGTATGATTAAGCGCCTGTAACTGCTTTATTTTTTCTGGACTGTGGTACCACACTAGACTGCCATTATTTTCAGCCAAAGGTAAAAATGCACAGGGCCCCGTTTCACGAAACTCTTGCCAGGTAATATTTTGTTGGGCGCAATCTGTTTTTATATTAATTAATAAACAATGTTGGCGGTAATCCCAAGCAGTAATGCCTATATCTAACAAACTCCTAGTCGCAGAATTTGCGCCATCACAGGCGATCAGCAACTCAGCCTCAATAATGTGTTGGTTATCTAAACCAACAGAAACGGATTTTTCATCGTGACGGATAGTTAATAACACCCTATTTTCATAAAAGGTTACATTGCTTAATTTTTTTAGCGATTGCCATAATAGCGCTTGAATCCAACGATTTTCAACAATATAACCGAGCGCTTGCATGCCTAATTCGTGACTATCAAATTTCAACTTATTACTGCCCGCTTCCCATGTTTGCAAACGTTGATAAGCACACAGGCGATTTTCGGGAAGATCTTGCCAGACCCCTGCTTGCTCAAGTAATTTTTTACTTTGTGCACTAAAAGCGGAGACACGTAGATCAAAGGGAGAATCAAGCGCAGGTAATTCAATCGGATCTTTTTCAATAAGATGAATAACAAAACCTTGCTTAGCGAGCAGCAGTGCCGTTAACGCCCCCACCATGCCTCCACCAACAACAATCACCTCTCTCTTTTTCATCATCTGACCCCTTTTAAACGAATAAACTGATTGTACGCAATTCAACATCAAACAAAAAGTAGCAAGTTAGTCACGATCTGCGTAAAATGTGCGCTCTTTTATTAATATATTGATATTAGCGCAATAAGTGATATCAGTGTTTAGCACTTTATATGAGTTACAGATTATGAGTTTGAAATTACACGTCAAAACTTGGGGTTGTCAGATGAATGAATACGATTCATCAAAAATGGCAGACCTATTAAATTCAACCAATGGTTATATCTCCGTTGATAACGCAGAAGAAGCTGACGTGATTTTATTAAATACCTGCTCTATTCGTGAAAAAGCACAAGAAAAAGTATTTCACCAATTAGGCCGTTGGAGAAAATTAAAAGAGACCAATCCTAATCTGATTATCGGTGTGGGTGGCTGTGTTGCCTCTCAAGAAGGTGATGCGATTCGTAAGCGTGCTCCCTACGTTGATATCGTTTTTGGTCCGCAAACATTGCACCGCTTACCGGAGATGATTCAGAGCGTTAAATCTGATAAAGGCTCAGTGGTTGATGTAAGCTTTCCTGAAATTGAAAAATTTGATGCCTTACCTGAACCCAAAGCAGAGGGAGCAACGGCCTTTGTATCAATCATGGAAGGTTGCTCTAAATACTGTACTTTCTGTGTCGTGCCTTATACGCGTGGTGAAGAAGTGAGTCGCCCGCTAGATGATGTTTTATTAGAAGTCGCGCAACTTGCAGAGCAAGGTGTGCGCGAAATTAACCTTTTAGGTCAAAATGTAAACTCCTACATTGGCGCAACGTTTGATGGGGATACCTGTAGTTTTGCCGAATTATTACGTTACGTCGCATCAATTGATGGCATTGATCGCTTACGTTATACCACCAGTAACCCAATCGATTTTAATGACGAAATTATTGATGTTTACCGAGATACCCCTGAACTGGTTGATTTTTTACACCTGCCAGTACAAGCCGGCTCAGACCGTATTTTAGGTATGATGAAACGTGGTCATACCATTGCCCAGTACAAAGAAAAAATTATCGCCCTTAAAAAAGTTCGTCCTGCACTAACCTTAAGCTCTGACTTTATTGTTGGCTTTCCAAATGAAAGCGATGATGATTTCCAACAAACAATGAACCTCATTAATGAAATTGGTTTTGATACCAGTTATAGTTTTGTTTATAGTCAGCGCCCAGGCACGCCAGCAGCGGACATGCCCGATGATGTGACCTTGGAGACGAAGAAGCAACGTTTAGCGATTCTTCAGGATAGAATCACTCAAAATGCGCAACAGATAGGGCGCCGTATGGTGGGCTCTGTACAACGAATTTTAGTGGAAGGTCCGTCACGAAAAAACATTATGGAGCTGTGTGGGCGTACTGAAAATAACCGCATCGTAAATTTTGAAGGTGATCACCGCTCCGTGGGTGGCTTTGTTGATGTAGAAATAACCGCAGTACATAAAAACTCGATTCGTGGTAAGTTTATTCGTGGTGAAGCTGAGATGAATTTACGTGAATCCATTCGCCCAAGCGATATCGTAAACAAAAACACAGACAACTTAGGTGTGCATACCTACAATCCAGCATAAGGGTTAACAACGTTGACAAAACAACTCACAACCGTACATCTTGATATAGTGCCACAGGACAGTGACCGTTTAGCGGCATTATGTGGTCCTTTTGATGATAATATAAAACAGATAGAACGCCGTTTAGGCCTTGAAATAATGTATAAGGATACACACTTCCAAATTATTGGTGAGCATCGTTATGCACAGGCCTGCCATGATTTATTAAAAGATTTGTACATTGAAACACAGACAGTAAAAGGCAAAATTCCAACCTTAACGGATAGTGATGTACACCTCGCACTGCAAGATCTCATTTCCAACCATAGGTTGCTTGAAGTGGGTTTAGCAGAAGTTAAAAGAGGTACACAAACCCTGACCATCAAAACTAAACGTGGAGTGATAAAACCGCGTGGTGAAAACCAAAGTCAATATGTCAGCAACATTTTAAGCAATGATATCAGCTTTGGTGTTGGTCCAGCGGGAACGGGTAAAACTTATTTAGCTGTCGCTTGTGCGGTTGAAGCATTAGAGCGCCAAGAAGTACGCAGAATATTATTAACACGCCCTGCTGTTGAAGCCGGTGAGAAGCTCGGATTTTTACCGGGGGATCTATCACAAAAAGTTGATCCTTATCTACGTCCTTTATACGATGCTTTGTTTGAAATGTTAGGTTTTGAAAAAGTTGAAAAACTGATTGAAAAAAATATCATTGAAATTGCACCCTTGGCTTATATGCGTGGCCGCACCCTAAATGATGCCTTTATTATTTTGGATGAAAGCCAAAATACCACGGTTGAACAGATGAAAATGTTTTTAACCCGTATTGGCTTTAATTCAACGGCGGTTATTACCGGTGATATCACTCAGATAGATTTACCACGGCATCAAAAATCAGGCCTGCGCCATGTCATTGAAGTATTAAAAGAGGTGGATGAGATTAGTTTTAGTTTCTTTAATGCTGATGATATTGTGCGTCACCCTGTTGTCGCTCGTATTGTAAAAGCGTATGAAATTTTTGAGCGCAAAGAAGAAAACGAGTTGAAAAAATTATAATGGAATTAGTTGTAGATCTACAGATTGCCACTCAAAATAATCAAACGCTACCGGCTCTTACTGATATTGAAAAATGGGTATTAAGTGCAATTAATGCCGGTTCATCAATCACGAGAAGTGAAGCAGAGCTCACGGTACGTTTTGTTGATAGTGATGAAAGCCAACAGCTTAATAGTGATTATCGACAGAAAGATCACCCCACTAATGTTCTCTCATTTCCTTTTCAAAACCCGCCAGGGATCACATTACCCTTATTAGGTGATCTGGTAATCTGTAAAGAAGTAGTTGAAAATGAAGCAATAGAACAAAATAAGCAATTAAATGCACATTGGGCCCATATGATAATCCATGGTACCTTGCACCTACTTGGCTATGATCATATTATCGAAGAAGAAGCCCTTGAGATGGAAAACATAGAAACGAAATTATTAGTTGAACTCGGTTTTCCTGCTCCTTATAACGAACAAGAGTAAATAAAATTAATGTCAGAAGAAAATTCTCCCAACGAGCAGACGAAACCTGGTTTGCTCGATAAACTTGGCCACTTATTTCAAGCTGAGCCTAAGAACCAAACTGAACTATTAGATCTCATTAATAACGCCAGAAAACGCGAATTAATCGATCAAAAAACCAAAGAGATGATAAAAGGTGTCTTAGATGTCTCCAAGCTACGGGTAAGAGATATCATGATCCCACGCGCACAAATGGTGACGCTTGGATTACACCAGAGCGTCAAAGAATTTCTTCCTATTCTTATCGATTCAGCACACTCACGTTTTCCAGTGATCACCGAAGACAAAGACCACATTGTTGGCTTATTATTAGCCAAAGAGTTGATCCGTTACGGGTTTAGCAGTGAAGCGCATGAATTTAAAATTGAAGATATCTTACGCAAAGCGGTTGTTGTACCTGAAAGTAAACGTTTAGATTCGCTCTTAAAAGAATTTCGTAGCCAACGCTACCATATGGCCATTGTGGTGGATGAATATGGTGGTGTATCAGGCCTTGTGACCATCGAAGATATTTTAGAAGTTATCGTGGGCGAAATTGAAGACGAATTTGACGATATTGATGTAGCAGAAATAAGAAAAATCGGGAAACGGACTTATGCAGTGAATGCATTAACCACCATTGATGATTTTAATGACTATTTTGGTACCACTCATAATATTGAAGAGCAGGATACAATTGCCGGATTAATGATTAGCCAATTAGGACATTTACCCCGTCGTGGTGAAAGCGTCACTATCAATGATTACATCTATAAAGTGATAAACGCCGATAATCGCCGTTTAATACAGCTGCAAGTGCGTATCCCACAAGAGTTAAAAAATATTGAAGAATAGCCTTTTACAGCCGTTTTATAAACTAACAGCACGACTCACGGGGCAACTTTTTGTTGCTCTTCTCTTAGGGGCGATACAAGTCTTTGCATACGCGCCCTTTGCACAATGGTGGATACTTTACCCTTCCTTTATTGGTCTTTTTTTATTACTGCAACGAGTAAAAAAGAGCAGCCAGAAAACCTTCCTCATCAGTTTTAGTTTTAGTTTAGCGATGTTTATCGCAACCCTTCATTGGGTCTATGTCAGCATGGATCTTTTTGGTGGCATGCCCGCAATGATTAACATGTTGCTCATTCTGATACTTTGTGCTTATTTAGCTATTTTCCCAACGCTTGCTATTTGGGCCTCACAGCGTCTCGCTTTTTTATCCCTGACACAGCGATATTTACTGGTATTTCCGGTTTTTTGGTTATTAATGGATGGCTTTAGAGGGTGGTTCTTAACCGGTTTCCCATGGGCTTATTTAGGTTATAGCCATGCAGACACACCCTTAGTCGGTTTTGCACCCCTTATTGGCGTGCAAGGTATTACCTTAGCGATTTTACTTATCTGTGGTGCAGTAACATGTATTATCCAAAAACAATACATTAAAAACAATGTCATTTTAATTGCCATCATTATTCTCAGTGGCTATTTTCTGCAACAGATAAGATATACAGAATTGCAACCAGCCATTAACGTGACCTTAGTGCAGGGCAATATAGATCAAAATGAAAAATGGGAAAGTAGCCAGCTTTATCCTTCTTTATTTAAATATTTAGACTTAACGGCAATGAACCAGCAGAGCGACCAGCACAATGAACTTATCATTTGGCCGGAATCAGCCGTGGCAGCACTTGAGATAGATATGCAAGACTTTTTACAACCTCTTTCTGATAAGCTACTCGCACAGGGGAAAACCCTCATGACCGGCATTATCGAGTATGACGTTGAAAGTGATAGCTATTATAACGCCATCATTATGTTAGGTAAGTTGCCAACAGGCTCCGAATACGCCCTCAGCAACGCCAACCGTTACCGTAAACATCAACTCTTACCAATTGGTGAATTTGTTCCCTTTGAAGCGCTATTACGCCCACTTGCCCCCTACTTTAATTTACCGATGTCCAGTTTTCAACGTGGCAACGAACGGCAAAACAATTTACAAAGTGGCTTAACGCGCTTAGCCCCAGCACTCTGTTATGAGGTTGCCTTCCCGGAGTTGTTACGAAAAAACATCCACTCTGATACCGGTATGTTACTCACATTGAGTAATGACGCTTGGTTTGGAAACTCGATTGGCCCAGCGCAACATCTTGAAATAGCACGTATGCGCGCCATTGAATTTGCACGACCGATGTTGCGTAGCACCAATAATGGCATCACAGCGATTTTCAATGATCAGGGTAAAGAACTTGGACGCATAACAACTAATACAGAAGGCGTCTTACACAAAGAGGTACAACCTGCATTTGGCTTTACACCTTATCAACGTTTTGGCTCAACCCCGCTCCATCTGTATTATATGCTGATATTAATCGGCATCTCTTTCTTGTCTTACCAACGAATAAAAAAACACCATGAAAAATAAAATAGCTACTTTCCGCGAGCCAGAGTTTCAACAAAAACTTTGGAAACTGGCGTTGCCGATTGCTTTTCAGTCTCTGCTGTACTCATTTCTTGGTTTAGTTGATATTTTAATGGTTAGCCAACTTGGTGAAAGTGAAATTGCAGCGGTTGGTTTAGGTAACAAAGTGTTCTTCTTTAATTTATTATTGATGGTTGGCATAAGTCACGCAGGGGGCGTACTGGCAGCCCAATATTTTGGCGCCAAGGATTTATCAGGATTACGCAGAAGTTTAGTGGTATCACTGTTGTTTAGTATCGTCAGTGTGATCCCTTTTATGCTCTTGTATATTCTCTCACCTCAAAGCATTACTAGCCTTGCAAGTAATGAGACAACATTATTACTTTTTGCCAATGATTATTTGGTGATCACCGCTTATAGTTTTATTTTCACCGCGATTGTTTTACCCTTAGAAACCGCGCTACGTTCAGCGGGTGATACTAAAACAGCAATGAATATTAGCATTTTAGTCTTGCCACTTAATGCATTCCTTAATTACATTTTTATTTTTGGGCACTTTGGTTTCCCAGAGATGGGTGTGGCAGGTAGCGCATGGGGCACAGTATTAGCACGCTTGGTACAAATGTTATTAATGATTGTCTTTATCATTAAAAAACGCCCTTACATTATAGCTAAGTTAGATGAAGTTAAGCAGGCATTAACGTTATTTGAGATAAAACGTTACACCAAATTAGCCATCCCGATGGTACTCCATGATGGTTTATGGGCACTTGGCATTCTTGTATACACACTCATTTTTGCCATGATTGGCGTGCAAGAACTTGCTGTAATGAGCATGATTTCAACCATCGAACAAACTATTTTTGCTTTGTTTATTGGTATTGCGATTGCGAGCGGTACGATGATCGGCCATCAATTAGGGGCGAATGCCTTTAAAAAAGCATGGCAACAAGCATGGACTTTTATGCTATTTGTCCCCATATTGGCCATCATTATTGCGCCATTTATCATTATGTTACGTGATCCGATTTTATCACTTTTCCCAACTTTTTCGACCGAGGCAATACACAGTGCATCGCAGGTATTATTAATATTAGCGTTAGTATTATTTATCAGGGTCATTAACTTTATCGGTATTATTGGTGTATTGCGCAGCGGTGGAGATGTAAATTACAGCACCTTTGTTGATGTTTTTTGCATGTGGTGTGTCGGTATTCCGCTTACTTTTATCGCCATTAAATATTATAATTTTACATTAGTAGAAGCCTACATCGTGATGCTTTCTGAAGAATTAATCAAAGTTTTAATGATAATACACAGAGTACATAAAAAGCATTGGTTAAAAAATATGATACATAATGAATCACAATAACAGCCTATTTTTTTCCTGCAATTTAACCGTCAAACTGCTAATATTCCCTTTTATTTTAATATTTTATCTCGTTAAAGGTTAATCATGTTTTTTAGTAAAAAAATACTACCCATCACGTTTACACTGCTTGCCATTACAGGTTGCATCACGACCGAAAGCCAAGAGCAACAACAAAAAATCACTCTCCTTGAAAACGCGCTTGACGAATCAAAAACATTAGCAATAAACATACAAACTAAACTCGATAACAGCACCAAAAGTTTGAATGCTAACGAAGATACAATCACTGAGCTAAAAAACACCTTAAAAACCAACCAAAAAACAATAAAATCTAACGCTGAATTAAAAGCAACGGCTACCACTAATGTCATCCATATTAATAATAAAACCATACTTGGACAAACTGAGTGGGTTTATATATCAAAAATTAAAGATAATTTTAAAGGGCGTATCGATACAGGCGCGGCAACTTCATCCATCAATGCAGTCAATATCGAACGCTTTGAACGAGATGGGGAAAAGTGGGTGCGCTTTAATCTAACCCATGCGGAAGATGAAAAAGCTCAACGTGTTGAATCAAAAGTAGTGCGTATTGCAAGAATCAGACAATCAAATAATACAGGCAAAAGCATCGAGCGCCTGGTTATCAAATTGCATATACGTATTGGCGATATTTCACACCTAACAGAATTTACCTTAACAGACCGTTTACATATGGCCTATCCAGTATTGATAGGGCGTACTTTTATGCGTGACGTTATTTTAGTCGATGTCAGTCAGCAGTACATTTTTCCAGAATTCCAAGTAACCATTAATAATTAAAAGTAGGAATAACAATGAATGCACGTGTTTTTTTCTTTGTTTTAGTCGCAGGTTTAATGCTGCTCGGTATCACACAAACAATACAGCGCCACGTTGCTTTAGATATTCCTTGGTTACCAGGCAAAACACAAACCGTTTGGAATATTGATGCAAAAATCGATTTTAATGCCAACAACACACCCATACTGGCATCATTAACAATACCTATGCGCCAAGCTGGATTTACAAAAGTAAGTCAAAATGCAGCGTCTCCTGGTTATGGACTTTCATTTTTAGACAATGGCAAAACAAAAAAAGCAGAATGGGCAATCCGAAAAGCATCTGGAAAACAAACACTTTATTATAATATTCAAATGCTTGAAGATGACAAAAGTGTAGATCAAAAAATCATTGCAATGCCGGTACTATTTGAGAAACAATATACAGGTGCTAATTTTGCAGCAGGAAATGCCATTATCGAGAGTGCATTTGAAACCAGTGCAGATGCCTTTAGCTTTACCAGAGAACTTTTAAAACAGCTCAATGCCGATACAAAAAATCAAAATGTAGCACTTGTTTTAACCGAGCAAAACAATAAAACGGAGGTGTTAATTGCATTATTAAACGGGGCAAAAATAGCGACCAAAAGAATTGGCGCACTCGTTTTAGAAGATGGACGCCGTCGCCAACATTTAGTGCCATTAGTGGAAGTTTTCCAAAAAAACAATGGAGAAATAAGCTCGCGTCTGTTTGATGCAAATTCATTGACTGCTGTAAATAGAGATGGTTTATTACTTTGGGATCAAAGTGGTATCGCATTACTTGAGTTAACCGGTGGCAGTGATTCAAAAGTCAGTTTTTCAATGATAAAACAGGATCAACCCGCACTTTCTGCACTGCTACAAAAATCTGAAAATGAGCACCTATTAAATTTTTCGATTCACAGCTTACCAGTAGAAGATCAATCTTTGTTCAAAGGTATCTTAATGATCCCGCTAGGTGTTTTGGTTGTGGTCATGATGCGAGTTTTAATTGGTCTTAAAACATCGGGTACTTTCATGCCTGTTTTAATTGCCATGGCCTTCATTCAAACCAGCTTAATAACAGGTTTAATTGGTTTTACATTACTGGTCTCGATAGGTCTGTTTATTCGCTCATATCTTTCCCATCTTAACCTGTTATTAGTCTCCCGAATATCAACGGTGATTATCATGGTTATTCTACTGATCACCCTATTTGGTATTTTATCCTATAAACTGGGCTTAACCGAAGGTCTGAAAATCACTTTCTTTCCGATGATCATACTCTCGTGGACTATCGAGCGCATGTCGGTACTGTGGGAAGAAGAAGGAGCGAAAGAAGTCATGCTCCAAGGTGGCGGTAGCTTATTAGTTGCAGTGTTTGCCTATTTTGCCATGAGCAATGATGTCACTCGTCATTTAATGTTTAACTTCATTGGCTTACAATTTGTAGTGATGTCTTTAGTATTATTACTCGGCAGCTACACAGGTTACCGTTTACTAGAATTACGCCGTTTTAAACCACTGGTGGATAAGGAATAAAGATGTTTTTTGCAAGACCCTCTAAATTAAAAGAGAAAGGTATTATGGGCATGAACCAACGTAACAGTAGTTACATTGGGCGCTATAATCCACGCAAACTCTATCCCTTAGTAGACAATAAATTAAAAACTAAAATTATTGCCAGTAAAGCAAATGTGACCACTCCTGCATTGCTTGGCGTTATCTCCATACAAGCCGAAGTCGCGGGCGTTGAAACTTATATTCAAGATACCCCTGGGTTTGTTATCAAACCAGCAAAAGGCAGTGGCGGTAAAGGCATTTTAGTTATCACTAAAGTTGAAAATGGCCGTTATTATAAAGCCAATGGTAATGAAGAATGCCTTGCTGAAATAAAGCGCCATGTCACCGATATACTTGCGGGTTTATTCAGTCTCGGGGGCAGTGCTGACGTCGCAGTTGTTGAGGGGCTGATTCAGTTTGACAGTGCCTTTGATGGCTTTAGTTTTGAAGGTGTGCCCGATGTACGTGTTATTGTCTTTAAAGGCTTCCCTGTGATGGCAATGATGCGTCTCTCTACAACAGCATCAGATGGCAAAGCGAACTTACACCAAGGCGCGGTTGGTGTGGGTATTGATATCGCATCAGGTAAAGCAATTAATGCGGTACAATTCGATAAACCTATCACCTTCCACCCCGATACCAACAAAGAACTTGCCTTGTTGCAAGTGCCGAAGTGGAACCGCTTAATCTATCTGGCATCAAGTTGTTATGAGATGTCTGGTATGGGTTATTTAGGCACAGATATGGTATTAGACCGTGATTTAGGACCGATGTTATTAGAACTCAACGCACGTCCAGGTTTAGCCATCCAAATTGCCAATGGTCAAGGTATTTTACCACGCTTAAAACTCATTGAAAGCTTAGCTGATAGTGATGGAATGAGTGTTGAAGAACGCGTGGCATTTTGTAAAAAACATTTCTCGCAAGCATCATAGACATTTTTAGAACGGTTGCTTTATTCAGTCATTGAACACCAAGGCAAAGCGCAATCCTATCTTTTCAATAAGTGAGTGTCCTAAATGAGTTAAAATGCTTATCTTACTATTTCCTGAATCTTTAGTAATGGCAATATATTACCTGATAGATACCGGTGAAAAAGCCCCTGCTTATTGACATAATCAGGGGCTTTTAATTAAACGTTTTAAAATACTTTAATGGTTTTTATTTAACCAGCTTTAAGCCCGCTTTATTAGTACTTATAGAAGTCTTAGTTAGCGTTTCCGTTTTAGTTTCTACTGCCTCTCCCGACTTTAGGGATTCAGATTTAGATTCTTCAGGGAACATAATTCCCTCACTATTTTCACGCGCATAAATTCCTTCGATAGCATACATCGGCACATAAACCTGCATTTGCTGACCCGAGAAGCGCGCATTAAATGAAACTGCATTATCATCCATTGAAAACTGCATCACCGAACGAGGGGCAATATTTAAGACTATTTTTCCCTTTTCAACAAATTTCTCTGGCACTTCAACATTCGCTAAAGTTGCATCAACAATGATATGCGGTGTGCATTCACTATCAACGATCCAATTATAAAAAGCTTTTAACAGATAAGGCCGTTGCGATAACATGTTACTCATGAGACTTCCCCGGCATTAAGCGATACGGATTTCACGTTCAGTTTCTGTCATCGATGCTTGGAATGATTCACGCTCAAATACTTTTACCATGTAACTTTTAATGCCTAAATGTTCCATACCTAAATCAATTTTAAGCTCTGGTAAACGCCATAATAGTGGTGCCATATAACAATCAACCAAGGTAAAGTCTTCTGACATAAAGTAAGAAAAATGATCAAAAATAGGGGCAACTTCTATAAGTTTATTGCGTAATGTAGTACGTGCAAGTGCAGACTTAACTTCATCCGCAGACATAATAATTGCGACCAATGGGTACCATTCTTTTTCGATGCGTTGCATTAATAAACGACTTTTAGCGCGTTCGACAGGGTAAACAGGCATCAGTGGCGGATGAGGGAAACGCTCATCTAAATACTCCATAATGATACGTGAGTTATAAAGAACTAATTCACGATCTACCAGCGTTGGCACTTCACTATTTGGAGTTAACTCTGCAAGCTCCGGAGATTGATTATCCTCATCAATATAAGTGATCTCAACATTTACACCCTTTTCTGCTAATACAATGCGAGTTTGATGACTATATAGATCTGAAACACCTGAAAACAGTGTCATTACAGAACGTTTATTTGCGGCTACTGCCATAATTATCCCCTAATATTAATAAAATTATATTTCTTTAAAAAACAGAAAAGGCAATGGTGAAAAAGTCACCATTGCCTTTCAAATATAGACTCAGCTTAGTGCAGGTGATGCACGTTGAACACCTGAGTATAAGCTAAAGTGCCTATTAGCAACGATTAATGAATATCGCGCCAGTACTCTTTCTTCAATAAATAACTAACGATAAATAAAACAAAAAGGAAGGCTAATACCCAAACCCCTAAGCTTTGACGTTCTAATTTATTTGGCTCTCCAGCATATACCAGGAAGTTTACCAGATCTAACACCGCTTGGTCATACTCATCCGATGACATCTCACCTCTTTCATCACTTGTTAACTTAACGACGGTTTTACGTTCGATACCATGTTCATCAGTAATGAGTTCATAAGTGGGTGTTGCGATACCTTGTAATTCTTCTAATACATGAGGCATACCCACATCAGGGAAAACCGTATTATTAACACCAAATGGACGAGATTCATCAACATAAAAAGAGTGTAAGTATGTGTAGATCCAATCGGCACCACGTAAACGCGCTTCTAATGTTAAATCAGGTGGTGCACTACCAAACCATTTAGCGGCGTCTTTTTCATCCATGCTGTTATGCATTAGTTCACCGATTTTACTGCCTGTAAAAATGAGGTTTTCTTTCATCAACTGCTCAGGGATACCAAGATCGGTGGCAACACGCTGATAACGTTGATGGCCTGTTGAGTGGCAAGCAAAACAGTAATTCATAAACAATTTTGCACCATTTTGCAATGATACTTTGTCAGAAAGGTCGTAGTTTGCTTTTTCAAGATGAAGCGCAGTTGATGCAAAAGCAAACAGAGGTAATAGGGTCATTAAGGCGAGCATTAATTTTTTCATTAGTGTGTCAACCTTGTTGGTAATGGTTTGGTTTTCTCATTTTTGCTGTAAATCCATAGCGCGATAAAGAAACCAAAATAACCGACCGATGCAAGCTGTGCAATTGTTGTTCGTAAAGGCGTTGCCGTTATTGAACCTAATACACCTAAGACGATGAAACAGATAATAAATTGGGTAATGTTCAATTTATGTTTCCAACTACGGTAACGAATTGATTTGACCTTACAGCGATCTAGCCATGGTAATAAGAACAGAATCGCAATGGAACCACCAAAGAAAGCAACCCCAATTAATTTATCAGGAATAGCACGCAAAATGGCATAATAAGGCGTGTAATACCAAACAGGTGCAATATGATCCGGTGTTTTGAGACCGTTTGCAGGTGCAAAGTTTGGTGCCTCAAGCAAGTACCCCCCCCCTTCTGGCATAAAGAAGATAACCGCCGCAAAACAAATCAAGAAGCCCGCCACCCCCATAATATCTTTTACCGTAAAGTAAGGATGGAATGGAATAGCATCAATAATATCTTTATTGCCACTGTACTGTTTGTGAAAAGTAAATTTGCTTATTGCTTCTTTTGGAACCGAACCTTTTTTCCGTTTTATTTCAACACCATCTGGATTATTTGAGCCGACTTCATGCAACGCTACAATATGTAAAAAGACTAAACCCACCAGTGCTAATGGTAATGCAATTACATGTAATGCAAAGAAACGGTTGAGCGTTGCCCCTGAGATAACGTAATCACCACGAATCCACAGTGTAAGATCATCACCAATAAAGGGAATAGCACCAAACAATGAAATAATGACCTGTGCGCCCCAAAAAGACATCTGTCCCCAAGGCAGTAAGTAACCCATAAAGGCTTCAGCCATCAACACTAAGAAGATAAGCATGCCAAAAACCCAAATCAGTTCACGTGGTTTCTGATAAGAGCCATAAATAAGTCCACGGAACATATGCAAGTAGATAACCACAAAGAATGCAGAAGCCCCCGTTGAGTGCATATAGCGTAATAACCAGCCAAAAGGAACATCACGCATAATATATTCAATTGAAGCAAATGCGCCTTCTGCAGACGGGTTGTAATGCATGGTCAACCAGATACCAGTTAAAATTTGGTTAACCAATACTAACATTGCTAGGGAGCCAAAAAAGTACCAAAAATTAAAGTTAACGGGTGTCGGGTATTGCGCGAGGTGTTTATTCCACGTTTCGGTCATTGGAATACGTGCATCTATCCAATCGATGCCATCTAAAACTAATTTAGTTGCTAATTTTTTAAGCATTAGGCCTCTCCTTTATCAAGACCAATAAGAATCTCTGTATCACTGACATAATAGTGTGGTGGGATAACTAAATTGAGTGGTGCCGGTACGTTTTGAAAGACACGACCAGCCATGTCAAATTTTGAGCCATGACAGGGACAGAAGAAACCAGACTCAACACCTTCAACTTGCTCAGCAAAGGAATCTGCTAAATAAGTAGGTGAACAGCCTAAGTGCGTACAGATACCCACCGCAACAAAAAGTTCTGATTTTAAAGAACGTAACGCATTGGTTGCATAATCTGGTTGCTGTGCTTGCTCGGAAGCAGGATCACGTAATTTATCATCATGCAAAGCTAATTGCTCAAGTGCTTTTTTAGTACGTGAAACAATCCAAACAGGTTTGCCACGCCACTCAACTCTAATCAGTTGACCTGGTTGAATTTTACTAATATCGACTGCAACAGGAGCTCCAGCCGCTTTGGCTTTCTCACTAGGACTCCAAGATTTCACAAAAGGGACGGCTACAGCAGCCGCTCCAATCGCACCAACAACACCCGTTGTTAGTGTTAGAAACTTGCGGCGACCAGAATTATCAGGCGCATTGCTCATTGAACCATCTCCATTATGAGTTACCAAACGTAAGTCATTAAACATAAAATGATGAAGTGCGAAATCCTAATAACCAATTCAAGGTCATCAGTTGCACAAAATATGCCTGAATTCTAAAGAAATCGGTTTATATTTACAAGCTATTAACATTAGTTTTATGGAGTGTAATAGATAAAAGCATGGCTTAATTGACCATGCTCTCATTAAGGAAATTTAAAAGTGCTCAAATAAGGTTAAGCAGAGGGGGCCATAATTGACGTTGAACCCGTTTTAGCAATTTCTGCTAAATCCTTATCTACCCAAAATAATGCTTTACCATCTTCACCAACAAGCTTAATTTTATCCAAAATACCTTTGAATAATTTTTCTTCTTCATGTTGCTCTGCAACATACCATTGTAAAAAGTTAAAAGTTGAATAATCATGCGTTGAAAAAGCAACATGGGTAAGTTCATTAATTGCTTTTGTGATCAGGCATTCATGTTTATAAGTTTCAGTAAATATCTCTTTTAAAGATTTAAATTTATGGGGTGGCGCCTCAATAGCACCTAATATTGGCACTGCGCCCGTCTCACTCACATAAGTAAATAAACGGTTCATATGTGTCATCTCTTCAGTGGCATGATTACGCAACATCAGCGCGGCACCTTCAAAACCACTGCTCTCACACCAGGCACTCATTTGTAAGTATAAATTAGAAGAATAAAATTCGAGATTAATCTGTTCGTTCAGCTTTTCTACCATCATTGGTGTTAACATATTGTTCTCCATTGTAATTTTACTTAACAATAAACATAAATTAGTTGTTAAGCAAAATGTTATTGATATGTGATTATCTTTTAAAGTGATACCTTTTTATTACGTGGTTACTTTTAATAAATAATATAAACCTATATTACTTCAAAACATTCTGTCAGGCACTCCCTCGGACACCAGAGAAAGGCGCAACATGCGCTAACTGTCATTCACTTTCAAGTGTTGCAACGCAGGGCGACCACGGTTTTATAATCAGCGAACTCACACCTCGTAGAACAAGGCAACTTGCAGTAATCTGCTTTGTTACAAAATACTGCTTGGTGATAAACCCCCTATGGTGAATCACTAACCTTCAATTTTATACCTAACATCTTAACGCAATTTTCTTTGCTGACGTTGCATCTTGAGTACCACGAGTATATAGCCGTTATCATTCAAGCGAAATCGTTTCTAGACGGAATACTGACCAACGAGCTTAACCAATAAATTATTTAGTAGGATCATCCACTTTCTTTTTACGACGCATTGGAGCAAAACCCACATCAACGGCTTCATGAAAGGTTTTATTCACTGATTTTTTCACTTTTGACTTTTTCTTGTGCATTTTTTTAGCGCGCTCTTTTACAGACTGATCTTGAAGCGTTGATTTTGCTACAACAGGCTTTAATCCTTTGAATTTAGGGTTAATGCCTTCTACGCGATCAAAAGAAATGGATTGCTGAACAAAAGATTCAACTTTTTTAAAGTTTTCCCAATCTTTCGGACCAATGATTGAGATTGCATCTCCAGCCGTGCCCGCTCGCCCGGTGCGTCCGATACGGTGAATATACTCTTCTGTATGTTTAGGAATATCAAAGTTAATCACATGGCTGACATTCAGTAAATCTAAACCTCGTGATGCAATATCAGTGGTCACGAGAATCTGATCTTTACCACGTGAAAATGAATCCATAATTTTGTTGCGATTAGCTTGTGTTAAGTCACCATGCAACGCAACTGAAACACACCCTTTTTCATTTAAAATTGAACTTAAACGTTCGCTATCTTTACGTGTTGCAGTAAAAATAATGACCTGTTTAGTCACTTCTTTTTGTACAAAATGGAATAACAATTTCTCTTTTTGATTAAGGTTATCAGCCAGAAAAAAACGCTGTGTTATTTCACTGTGTTGTTGATTTTCTGCACCAATAGCAATACGTACAGGCGCTTTAAGCAATTCAGCAGCAAATTCATTTACCTCCGCATGACCTAAGGTTGCTGAAAATAAAAGTGTTTGACGTAAACGGTGATTTGCTTCTTCATTTATCGCTTTTAATTGCTCAGCAAAACCCAGATCTAACATGCGATCTGCTTCATCTAAAATAAGTAACTCTAAACCGTGTAGGTGTAATAATCCTTTTTTAAGATGGTCAACAATACGCCCTGGCGTACCCACAACAAAATGCGGGTCGCGATCCAGTTGTTTTACTTGGTCGTTAAAGTTTTCACCCCCCAAAACCAGTGTTGATTTTAAATGAGTACTGGCCACGAATAAACGTAACTGCGCATAAACTTGTTTCGCGAGTTCTCGGGTTGGCGTTAAAATCAAAACACGTGGATCACGCTTGGTCAACGCACGCGTTTTTAATACACGTTGCATGGCCGGTAATAAGAAAGCCAAGGTTTTACCTGAGCCTGTTTTTGATGATGCGAGTAGATCTTTGCCAGCCACTGCAATGGGAATTGCTTGCGCTTGAATTTGAGTTGTTTCTGTAAATCCCAAGTGTGCAAGGGATATCAGTAAACGGCGATCAACGGGTAAATCATCAATGAGCAAAGGACTCTCCAATATATAAAAGACTAAATTAAATAAATATCTGTGCTCTAGTATACCCATGATGCTTACAGATGCACAGTTAGTAACAAAAATTGTAACAACATGCGTCATCTAATGAAGATCTTAGAGAAGTAAAAATGACATTGCACAGCAATCGCAATGAATCAATTTGAAGGGGAATATTAATCTGAACCGAGTTGTATAATAAGTGAGGAAATAAAGGCTTGATCTTGAAGATAAAAGAGCTTCAGTAAGCTCTTTTATCTCTATAGCCGTTATCATTTAAGATGCAAAATTCAGCAAGTCGTGAGGTGAATAACGGCTAGGCGGAAAATTGAAAGTCTAACGGGTTCGATTAAAATTTTCTAACAACGAAGATATTTTACTTTTGGCTTGTCCGATGGGTCGCTAACTCGTTTTTCACTGTCACCATGACCCTTCTGCGTGGCAATACTCGCTATGGACTCACCATTTAAGGATTAAAATATTTATTTTAATCCTCCGATAGATTAATGATTAAATCGTGCTTAATCCCATCTCAAAAATAAGTTTTTCAGCGGTACATTCAAACTGTAATGTCACTTCGCAAGCAAAACCTTTTTCTGTCGTTGAGCGTTTTTGGCTAATAACGACTGTTTCAAAACGCGCTTTAGCTGCATCACAATACTTTTCAGCAAGTTTCTTAACTTCCTCTTGAGAGTCGCCCTCAAACGGAAGTACTAAGACTGTATCATCTCCTGTGATCACACTGCCTAACTCAACAATGGTACCACATGCGTCACATGCATCGGCTTCATTTGAACTTTGACCTTCTGACATAAATACCTCTTTATAAATATGGTTAATTTTTTATTGTAACGCAATTATCAAAAAAGGCGATAATAATCAAGATTAATATCGCCTTGTCCTTTTAATCACAATAAAAGATGATTAGCCTATTGGGTGTTTAGTTAACTTCCAAATAGTTGATGCATAATCTTCAATTGAACGGTCCGAGTTAAACTTACCCATTGAAGCACTATTAATAATCGCTTTTTGTGCCCATATTGACTTGTTACGATAAGTATCATCAATCGCTTGGTGTGCTTGACAGTATGATTCGTAATCTGCCAAACAAAGATACTCATCACCCCAATCTAATAAACTGCGTTTAATATCCGATAACGCTCCTGGGTGACCGGGTGTAAAGAAATCAGAATCTAACCAATCTAATACGGATTTAAGCTCAGGGTTTTTATAATAATAGTCATAAGGATTGTAACCCTTTGCTTTCATTTCTTTTACTTCACTAACACTTAAGCCAAAAATAAACATGTGCTCAGCGCCAATTTCTTCAGCCATCTCAATGTTTGCACCATCCATCGTACCGATAGTTAACGCGCCATTCAGGGCTAATTTCATATTACCCGTACCCGATGCTTCTAAACCTGCAGTTGATATTTGTTCTGATACATCAGCAGCTGGAATCATCACCTCTGCGAGTGAGACACGATAGTTTGGTAAAAAGACGACTTTTAGTTTGTCTTTAATACGTACATCATGATTGACCTTATCAGCAATTTTATTAAGCGCAAAAATGATCTGTTTAGCCATATGGTAACCCGGTGCTGCTTTGGCACCAAAGATGAATACGCGTGGCACCATATCATAGTTTGGATTTTCAAGAAGGCGTCTATAGAGCGTTAAAATATGGATCAAGTTTAATTGTTGACGCTTATATTCGTGTAAACGTTTAATTTGAATATCAAAAATCGCATTAGGTGAAACATCGATATCAGTTAACTCTTTAATGACTTTCACTAAGGCAACTTTATTTTCCTGCTTAATGTCCATAAAGCGCTGTTGAAAATGAATATCGGTTGCTTTGGGTAGCGCATCTTTAAGCTTGTACAAATTAACCACCCAATCTTCGCCCACCGTTTCATCATATAAGCTAGCCAATTTGGGATTACATGCTTTTAACCAGCGACGCGGTGTTACACCATTGGTCACATTCACTAATTTATTGGGGAACAGCGCATGAAATTCAGGAAATAGATCTGTTTTAACCAATTCAGAGTGGACAGCGGCCACACCATTTACTTTATAAGCGGTGATCACACAGAGATTAGCCATGCGCACTAAGCGCTGACCATTTTCCTCAATAATCGATAATTTTGCTTTTTTATCATTATCGCCAGGCCACTTTTCCTCAACTAATTTAAGGAACTGATGGTTAATTTCATAGATAATTTCAAGGTGACGTGGTAACACTTTTTCAAACAGTGCAACGGACCATTTTTCGAGCGCTTCTGGTAACAAGGTGTGATTGGTATAAGCAAATGTTTGCTGACAAAGCGACCAAGCGAAATCCCACTCTAGTCGTTCTTCATCGACTAAAATACGCATCAACTCAGGAATCGCAATGGTTGGATGGGTATCATTTAATTGAATGGCGACTTTTTTTGGTAACAGTGACCAATCACTGTTGGCACGTTTGAAGCGTCGCAAAATATCTTTCACTGAACATGCACAGAAGAAGTATTGCTGAATTAAACGTAATTCTTTACCCGCATCGGTTTCATCATTGGGGTAAAGTACTTTAGAAACCGTTTCCGCTTTAGCTTTTTCTGCTTGTGCATCAACATAACCGCCGGCATTAAATACATCCCAATCAAATGCTTCATCAGAGCGACTTTCCCAAAGGCGTAAAATATTCACGTTCTTTGCGCCATAACCTACAATGGGGATATCCCATGGCACGCCTTTGAGTTTCTGCCCTGCATGCCAGATTTTAAATGCGCCACCTTTTTCATCAAAAACCGTTTCCACATAACCATAAAGAGGCACAAGCTGAATAGACTCAGGGCGACAAACTTCCCAAGGATTACCATATTCTCGCCATGTATCTGGACGCTCAATTTGACGACCATCTTGGAATGATTGTGAAAAAAGTCCATGCTCGTAGTGGATACCATACCCTATTGCGGGATAACCAAGGGTGGCTAAAGAATCAATGAAACAAGCGGCTAAACGCCCTAAGCCACCATTGCCTAATGCCATATCTGGCTCTTCATCACACACTTGGTAGATATCTTTTCCAAGTGCGGTTAAAGCCTCACTAGCAACATCAAAAAGCTCTAGATTGTGCAGGTTATTCGACAGTAAACGACCCATTAAAAATTCAAGTGATAAGTAGTTTACCGCGCGAGTATCTTTACCACTGTGCGTTTGCTGCGTTTTGGTGAGCTTATCAAAAACAAGCTCATTGACGGCAAAACAAGTTGCATTCCACCACGCTTTATTATTTGCTTTTAATGGGTCGGTGCCCAATCCTTTGTGCAAACGATCTAAAATAGCTTGTTGCATTTGTTTAGAAGTACATTTAGTCGTGGCTGTTTTTTTCAATATACTTTTTTTGGGAGGGGTTTTTGTAACTGTTTTTTTTGTGACTGTTTTTTTTGATTTTTCTGCTTTGATTGCTGTCATGTTGCACCCATATTTTTAAAATAAAATTTATAATCAACAAAATAGATAAAGATAAAAAACACCATAAAACCTACTTTAGTGACAATTATTTGCTAAGTATCTTTTTTAATATAAATAATATAATTAATTTTCCATCGTTTAGTCAATATCTATTTAAAGTCACTGATTTAACTAAGATAATAATAAGCAGTATTCATCAGTATTTTTAGATAAAAAAGCGAATTATCAGCCCCTAAAAAGAGTGATCATTCGCTTATATAACAAAAAATCAATTACAACCCTGCTTTTGTAAATGCTAAGGCAACTATTTGTTGCGCTTCTTGCTGTATTTTTGCAAGATGTTCAGCACCAATAAAGGATTCTGAATAAATTTTATAAATATCTTCGGTACCCGATGGACGGGCGGCAAACCAACCATTCTTAGTGGTTACTTTTAATCCTCCAATGGCAGCGCCATTACCGGAAGCATGGGTTAACTTATCTAAAATTTTCTCACCCGCCAAGGTTTCAGCTTCAACCATATCAGGGCTTAAATTTGCCAATACCTTTTTTTGTTCAGGACTGGCAGGCGCATCAAAACGTTGATAGACAGGAGAGCCGAACTTTTCGGTGAACGCATCATAGTGTTGACCCGGATCTTTACCCGTGACCGCTATAATTTCAGCCGCCAATAATCCCATAATGATGCCGTCTTTATCGGTGCTCCAAACGCTACCATCTTTACGCAGAAAAGAAGCGCCGGCACTCTCTTCCCCACCAAAACCAAACTTACCCGCGTATAAACCGTCCACAAACCATTTAAAACCAACAGGAACTTCAGACATTTCTTTGCCCAGAGCACCAACAACACGATCGATCATTGAGCTTGATACCAGTGTTTTACCAACAATCGCATCCTTCGGCCATTCAGTGCGGTGTTCAAACAAGTAATTAATTGCCACGGCAAGGTAATGATTGGGATTTAATAAACCGGAGCTTTTTGTGACAATACCATGGCGGTCATAATCAGGATCATTGGCAATTGCGACATCAAACTTATCTTTTAATTTTATCAGTCCCGCCATTGCATAGGGTGATGAGCAATCCATTCGAATTTTTCCATCTTTATCCAGCGTCATAAAGGAGAAGGTTGGATCAATTTTATCATTCACGACTTCGATGTCTAAATTGTACGTTTTTGCAATAACAGGCCAGTAAGCAACACCTGAACCACCCAGAGTATCAACACCAATTTTAATGCCTGCTTTTGAAATGGCATCTAAGTCCAATACATTCTTTAAATCATCAACATAAGGCTTAATATAATCGTATTCTTCAACAAAATTCGATTGCATCGCTTCACTAAAATCATCTTGTAAAATATCATCATAATTATCATTTAATATTTCATTCGCCCTGTCTTGAATGATTTTAGTGACGTCACTGTCGGCAGGTCCACCATTAGGCGGGTTATATTTAAAACCACCATCTTCAGGGGGATTATGTGACGGAGTAATGACGATACCATCGGCTAAATTGTCAGGATTTTTTTGGTTGTATTGTAAAATTGCGTGAGAAATAACCGGTGTAGGTGTATAGCCCCCACCAGCTTGCACAATCACTTTAATACCATTGGCGACTAATACTTGCACTGCAGATGCAAATGCAGGCTCAGAAAGTGCATGGGTATCTTTACCAATGAACATCGGCCCCGTGTACCCTTGTTCTTTACGGTATTCAGCTAACGCTTGGCTAATCGCCAAAATATGTAACTCAGTAAAGGCATTGTTAAAAGAACTACCTCGATGACCCGAGGTTCCAAATGCGACTTGCTCACTCGCAAGGGATACATCGGGAAGATTAATATAATAAGCAGAGACTAGTTTGGGGATATTAACTAAATCACTTGCAATTGCTTTTTGTCCGGCACGTTTATGAATTGCCATAAGAAGAATTTCCTTTCGTATAATGATTAAAATGTAGCGATTAAACTTTTTTAATCGACCGTAACAAAGCACGATCTGATCACTTATATTTTTTCATTACTCTGCGCTTGATTCAGGGTAAGCGCAACGTCCTGAATTTCTATTTTAATGCGTTCAATCAAATGATGTGGATAGCCCATTGAGGCCATCACGAGCGTTAAAATAATACGTTTTCTACCCGTATTTGCATTTGTCACCACCCAAAATGGCGTATAAGGAATATTACGGGGTTTACTGGCAATAAGCAGTTTCACCTCTTCTTGATGAGAAGATGCTAATAACTGTTCTAAATTCTCACCTAAATAATCTCGAGAACGTCCTTTAGCAACCTTTGCGGCTTTAATGAAAGCACCTCTATTTTCATAATACATGGTGGTCAGCATCATCTTAAATTTATTGGTGATAACAGGCTCTTTTTGGAAAGCGACACTATCAAAAAGTGCAACGATACCATGCGCTAAAGCGTCGGGTAAGGAAACACCATGATAAGTGTGTCTGCTGGATTCAGCGAAAGTCTCTCTTTTCTTTATTGCTACATGAGTCGGGATTTTGGTCATCGGCTTCACTGGTGATGACTTTACTTTATGAACGTCAAGTTCAGTTGGGACGATCTCATTTGAAAGTTTTAATAAACGGCGTAAAATCTGAGAAGGCGTTTCGCCAAACGCTTCTATATTATTTAAAATATATTTATAGAGGTCATCTTCAATATCAATTTGTTTCATTATTTCACCACTTGCCACTGTTCTATTATTATTTTTTAACTCATCTACCTCTCAGATAGTTTAAAAAATAACATCAATATGTTGCATATCTGTTAACATTCGACGATTCTATAAATCTTACTTTATTTTCACTTAAAATTTGATCTTATGCTACTTAATTACCAAATAAAACAGACATCTGACGTTGATTCAGATAATAAAGCTGAGATTATTTTTATCATTCATGGCTTGTTTGGTAGTTTATCTAATTTATCCCCCCTCGCCAAAGAATTACAACATTATTATCATGTGATATTAATTGATGTGCGTAACCATGGGAAAAGCCCACAGAGCGAAACCATGAGTTATCCAGAAATGGTTGCTGATATTTTTGAGCTTGCAGAACATCTCGAGATTGAAAAATTTTCTGTACTCGGTCATTCTATGGGAGGTAAAATTGCCATGGGTTGTGCGCTAAGCAAGCCGGAAAAGATTAAAAGCTTAGTGGTTGCTGATATTGCACCGGTTTGTTATGCCGATAAACACAGTGAGGTCTTTAATGGTTTATTACTGCTTGACCTTAAAAAAATTAAAAATAGATCACAAGCAAATGAACAACTGTCACGTTACGTAGAGAGTCCTGATATCAGGCAGTTTTTGTTAAAATCACTGCAGAAAAAAGGCCTCACTTTTGACTTTGTATTTAATCTAACATCACTTGCTCATAATTATGAAGGCATCAGAGACTGGCCGTTTCACAATAAAACCTTTCACCAACCAACCCTTTTTATTAAAGGCGGGATTTCTGATTATATTTTACCTGAGCATCAAAAAACGATTATGAAACAATTCCCTAATGCACAAGCAAAAATCATCGCCAATACGGGTCACTGGTTACATGCAGAGAAAGCCAAGACATTTAACCGCTTAGTGCTAGAGTTTTTAAATAAACAACAGATATTAGCAAGCACTAACGCGCATTAATATGATATATTCCCCCCTTTGACGAAGCCTTGATCATGTTGCAGCAATACACAGAACAAATTGAGACCATCGGCTTGTACGGCTTTTATCTCTTTCTTTTTATATTGATGGGACTTTCTGTTCAAGACGTATTAAAACGCAGTAACGTACCAAAATTTGGACGTAATGTTGTTTGGATTGTTTTGTTTTTTGGTTGTATTGGTTTTATTTTCAAAGTGATTGCTGAAATAATTTGGACAACGAGTCATCGCTGAACGCTAATTTTTAGGTAGAAAAATGGCAAAAGAATCATTTGATCGTATTACCCACGATCTTTTTGCTGACGAAGTACGCCCAGGTAGACCCAAAAGTAATCCGCACTCCCGTAAAGTACAGCTTAAAATAAATAAGCAAAAACAGGTATTGCGTGATAGACAAAAAGGTTTAAAACGTATTGAGTTAAAAGTAGATAGCAAACTATTTAGTTTGCTTAATAAACTTTCAAAAGAGCAGAATATAAATCGCAGTGAGCTGATCACACAATTACTGCATGCACAAATAAATAATTAACAAAGGTATTAATATATGGCAAGCGTTGGCATTTTCTTTGGTAGCGACACGGGTAACACGGAAGCTGTTGCTAAAATGATCCAAAAAGAGTTAGGTAAAAATCTTATTGAAGTGAAAGATATCGCCAAAAGCAGTAAAGAAGATATCGCCGAATTTAGCCTACTATTATTTGGTATTCCAACATGGTATTACGGTGAAGCACAGTGTGATTGGGATGATTTTTTCCCGGATTTAGAAGATATTGACTTTAATGATAAATTAGTTGCTATATTTGGTTGTGGCGATCAAGAAGATTACGCAGAATACTTTCTTGATGCAATGGGGCAGCTTGGTGATATAGTAGAAAGTAAAGGTGCTATCATTATTGGTAACTGGCCATCAAAAGATTATGATTTTGAAGCATCCAAAGCACTTGTTGATGATAATAATTTTATCGGTTTGGGCATTGATGAAGACCGTCAACCAGAACTAACAGCTCCACGTGTAAAAGAATGGTCCAAACAAATTTTTGATGAAATGTGTCTCGCTGAACTAGGCGATTAAATTATTGCTGAAAGGAATATTTATGTTTTTAGAAAATGTAGCATTAAAAGAAGCAGGATTAAAAGTTACTTCCCCACGTGTAAAAATATTGAGCTTATTACAACGACCTGAAAATCAACATTTAAGTGCTGAGGATCTCTATAAAAAACTGCTTGAACAAGGTGATGAAGTAGGTGTCGCAACCGTATATCGTGTATTAAATCAATTTGATGATGCTGGTATTGTTACACGCCATCATTTTGAAGGTGGGAAATCAGTCTTTGAATTGACTCATCAAGAACATCATGACCATCTTGTGTGTTTAAAATGCGGTGAAGTCATTGAGTTTAATGACCCTTTAATCGAAAAACAGCAAAAGTTGATTGCCCAAAAATACGGTATAAAACTAACTAATCATAGCTTGTACCTTTATGGTGAGCCCGTTGATGGTGAATGTAAACATAAGTAATTATTCATCTAAATATTGAGTAATACCCTTGTTTATTTAACAGTACTACATCAAGTTTTTCAGTCTAAAGGTACATGAGCAACATTCATTTCGCAATGAATGGAGAGTATCTACCACTGGCTTTATTCACCAGATGACAGCGAACATGAGCGATGACTAAAAACGATTGGAGAGTAGGCACCGGCCCCTCTCGTACCAATATTAAATAGAGTCATTTATTTTCTACTGAAAATAAATATTGTTATATTGTAGTCTAAACACCACATTGTAAAGCGCCCTTGGGCTAACTAATTTTTCGTAATAAGACTTTTGAGCTACGTTTTAAATTATACATTTCTTTTTTAGCCGCCGGTAATTTACTGATATCTGTAAAATTAAAGCCACGCTCTCTAAACCAATGAATACTTTGTGTGGTTAATACAAAAATAGATTCAAGCCCTAATTGCTTCGCTTTGCGCTCAACATGTGCCACCAGGTTATCTGCCCGTGCACTGCGACGGTATTTAGGATGGCTTACCAAACAGGCTAATTCACCCATTTTTTCATCCATAAAAGGATACAGCGCAGCACAACCAATGACCATGCCATCTAACTCAACAATTTGAAAGTGATGTATCTCATTTTCCAAAAGCTCGCGCGAACGTTTTACTAATACACCTTGTTTTTCAAGAGGCTCGATAAGTTCTAATAAACCACCAATATCATCAATCGTTGCTGTTCTAATGCATTCAGAGCTCTCTTTTACAATTTGAGTTCCGCTACCATCACGGGTAAATAACTCTTTTAATAACGCGCCTTCTTGATAATAACTAATCAGGTGGCTACGTTTTATTCCAGCTTTACAAGAGGCTATCGCGGCACGTAAAAAACGTAATGTCCCTGAAGCTGCTCCCGGTTGTAGCGCCAAAGCATCAACATGTTGCTGTGCTTGCTCTGGTAATAGCTCTGAAATCAGCTCACCTGACTCATCTAAGACACCGATTTTAGAACAAAATCCGATCAGCTTATCCGCCTCTAGGCCAATAGCAACTTGAGTCGCAACCTCCTCAGCAAGTAAGTTAAATACCTCACCGGTCACCGAGTAACCTAATGGAGAAATAACCGGAATAGCGCCCATTTCTAGGTGTATTTTTAATCCTTCCACATCAATACGACGTACCTTGCCCGCATGGCAATAGTCGATACCATCTTTAATACCAATCGGTTGAGCGGTTACCACATTACTGATAACAGTGCGGATACTCGCGCCCTGCATAGGTGAGTTAGCAAGCCCCATTGATAAGCGAGCTTGTAGTTCAATTTGTACCGCACCCACTGCTTGCTTAATAAGTGCTAAGCTTTTTTCATCGGTGATTCGTATATCATTGGAAAACTCACTTTTATGCCCATGTAAATCAAGTTGTTTTTGAATCTGTGGTCGTACTCCATGAACTAAAACAAGTTTCACTCCGAGGCTATTAAGCAGTGCAATATCATTAATGATATGCTGAAAATTATCTGTTTCTAAGGCTTCACCACCGAGCATTAGAATAAATGTTTTATTGCGATGCGCATTGATGTACGGCGCGGAGCTACGAAACCAATTAACTAATTGTTTTGAATCTTTGACAACTTGCATTTATTTTCCTGTATTTTCGTATACTCATCGAATGCTTCACGTTAATCTTATTTTAGCAATGGATCTGCGCTTCTCCAATAAAAATAACCATAGAACGCGCCTTCACCAAATAACCTTTACTTACAAAATATTTTTTATCTCCTTCCATATAGATATCTTGCCCGTCTGTAAGAGACGTATCAACAAGACGCAGCCATTTCCCATTTGGAGAATGAGGTAATTCAAAATATAAATCTTCCCAATACGAATTAAATGCAACGTAAGAAGTATGTTCAGAAGCCGGTTGCTTACTTTCCATGGCAATGGAGTGAGAATGTTCACTCCAATCGGGTTGGTTTATTTTTACACCATGCCAGCGAATTCTAGATTGACTAATAATCTCATGTAATGAAGCACGCTTAAAATCAGTAAGGTGCACAGCTTCCAATGTGGTGCGTTGTGCAATTAAGGCTTTAGTAAAACGAAACAGTTCTTTATTTTTTTCAATATTATCCCAATTAAACCAAAAATCAGGATTATCTTGGCAGTAACCATTGTTATTACCTAGTTGAGTATGGGCAATTTCATCGCCCATTAAAATCATCGGGGTACCTAATGAAATTAAGTTGATCGCCATTAAATTCTTGATCTGTTGTAATCTCAATTGGTTTATTTTAGGATCCTGAGTCGGCCCTTCAACACCATGATTCCAACTAAAATTACTAGAGCAACCATCACGATTGTGTTCACCATTTGCAAGGTTATGTCTATCGTTATAACTCACTAAGTCGTTTAAGGTAAAACCATCATGGCAAGTAATAAAGTTAACTGATTTTTCAGGCTCTAGATTATGTTTTCCGTATACATCTGGACTACCAATTAAACGATTAACAAATTTACCAGAGAAGCCTGGGTCACCTCGTACAAAACGGCGCACATCATCACGAAAATGGCCATTCCATTCGCGCCAACGTTGTCCCGCTAAACTACCTACTTGATATAAGCCACCAGCATCCCAAGCCTCTGCGATGAGTTTTACAGGCGCTAAAATAGGGTCCGTATCAATACTCCATAACGTCGGTGGGCTTAACATCGGCATGCCTAATTCATCGCGTGAAAGAATAGAAGCTAAATCAAAACGAAATCCATCAACATGCATTTTTTCAACCCAAAAATGTAGGCTATCAAGGATCATACGACGTACCACTGAGTGAGTCGCATTTAAGGTATTACCACAACCACTAAAATTCATATAATGTTTTTTATCTGCAGACATCGTGTAATAGATACTGTTATCAAAACCTCGAAAAGAAAATGTCGGACCATTCTCATTACCCTCAGCGGTGTGGTTATAAACAACATCCAAAATCACTTCTATATTAGCAGCATGTAACGCTTTGACCATATCTCTAAATTCATTAATAGGGCCAAGAACCGATTGATCAGCACTGTATTCCCGGTGCGTAGAAAACAGTGATAATGGGCTATAACCCCAATAATTGACTAATCCCGCATGATGCTCACTCGGGTCAAATTGATGCACAGGCATTAATTCTACAGCGGTAATACCCAAATCCTTAAGATAAGGGATTTTTTCTATTAATCCCGCATATGTGCCACGCTTCTCGAGGCTGACTCCCGAACTCACATGACGGGTAAATCCGCCTACATGCATTTCATAAATAACACTCGTTGCAAAGGGATGACGCGGATGCAGATCATCCTGCCAGTCATAATCATCAATGTCCACGACCACACTTTTTAAACATTTATCAACATTGGACCCGGCTTTGATAGCCGCTTCACGAGAAAAGTTATCACCGCGCTCAACAAGCAATCCGTAGGGGTCAATCAAGACTTTATCTGGTTTAAATGAACTTGAAGCCTGTGGTCGGTAAGGACCATTGACACGAAAGCCATACAACTGCCCCGCTTTTACACCTTTTACAAAAATGTGCCAATAATAAGCAGTACGATTAGTTATATCGGACAAATTAAAGACATGACTCGCATCCAATGAATCTTTATCATCAAAAAAAAGCAATTCAATCGATTCCGCTAAACGTGCATAAACACAGAAATTGGCACCTTTACTGGTAAAGGTAACCCCTAATTTATCTGGAATTCCTTGTGAAACACTGTACATAGCACACTCCAAATTATCTGTTTTATAATATAATAAAAATGTTTTCAAACGACCTAATTCTACTCTTATTGAGAGTAGTATTTACAAATGTGATGAGAATGATGAGCAGAGAAATAAGCAAGGCTTATTTTAAATAGACATTCTTTTGCCATTATCATTCAATATACAAAATTCAGCAAGTCGTAAGGTGAACAGGTGTGAAGCAGAAAACAGATAATTTAACTACCTCAATCAGCGTGTTCTAAGCATTGATTAAATGCCTGTATTAAATCAATGTTGAGTGGGAACTAATGCAGTTAACCCAGATCAAAAACAATCCTGATGCTTAACTTTCTAAGTGGCGAGCGAGACTCTTCTGTCCCCCTACAATAGCGTTCAACATTTGAGATGAAAAGGCTATTGTGTATTGCCTTAGAGCCGATCTATGAGACTCAATAAAGTACCTGACTGTTAGCGAATATACATGCAAAGGACGAGCCAAAGAGCAATAATAGGGGTTAATATTACTGCTTAACCCGACATAAAAGAAATCTCTCGTTATTATCACATTAAAGCAATACTCAAAGAGTGAGTACCCACAGCAATCTTCAGTACTGAATCGATGACTAAAAAAGAAAGGTAATGGCAACATTTAACATCAATAAATTTTACCAAAAAAGTCAAAAGGCAGAAAACTCAGGCTTCTCTATCGTCACTAAATACAGGTAGAGAGAGATGCCAATAGATAGCACATAAGCGTAATGAAAGCGTTCCTATCATGGCGATCATCATCGAAAAAATACTGCCAAAGGAAAAATAATCACAAATAACATATAGCATTGCACCTAAAAGAGACGCGGTTGCATAAATTTCTTTCTGTAATACAAAGGGAATTTGTCCACTCAATATATCACGTAGCATACCACCAACGACTCCTGTAATGCAGCCCATAACAATAACGACGGGTCCATTAAAACCAAATATCAATGCTTTTTGTGCACCAATGACAGTAAAAATAGCTAAACCAAAGGCATCTAAAACAGGTAAAAGATAAACAGGAAAGCGATGAATACGATGTAACCAATATACGGAGATAATCGAAGTGATTAAAACCACATAAATATAACTATTATCCACAATCCAAAAAACCGGTGTCGCTCCCATCATCATATCACGAACCGTTCCACCTCCAATAGCGGTCACACCAGCAAGCACTACGATTCCGAAAGGATCCATGCGTAAGCGAGTAGCCACTAACACACCTGAAATAGCACAAGCAATAATGCCAATTATATCAAATGTATAAATAAAACTCTCTACCATTAATGAGCCTCCAAAGAAAAATAAAATTGAGGGGCGAATGTTAACCATCTAATTTAAATGTTGCAAGTCATCGGTCGCTTTAACCGTCACTCTGTAGGCGGAATGATGTATCAGATAGTGACCAGACCTCCAGTTGGATTTTGCTTGCTATTTATACCCAAGGACCTAAAAAGGTGATTATCCTTCGCAATCATTGATCACTTAATTAATGCCTTTGGCATTAGAAACAAACTACCAACAACTCGTTGAATTATTTAATTTTAATAGTAAAGTGAATGGATCGATGAGTGATTTTTTTGGGTTATATTGCGCTAGGGATTTATTACGATAAATATTTCATGACGCCTAGGACAAAGACAGACAAAAAATTGAATAATTTCTGCTGGCGCTTTAATCGATAAAAAGGAGGGGAAAAAATATCAATAGGTTGTTAAAACAAACAATCATTCGCGAGCGTAAATTCGTACTGAGTATAACAGCGTACTGAGTAAAACAGCGTACTGAGTAAAACAGCGTACTAAGTAAAACAGATAGGCATGTAAAATAAAGTGATAATAATATAAAGACATCACTTTACTCAGACTAAAACAGATCAGATAGAAAACGAAGATCCACAACCACAGGTTGCTGTTGCATTAGGGTTATCAACAAAGAATCGAGAACCATCAAGTCCACTGGTGTAATCAACGGTACCGCCGACTAAATATTGCAGACTCATCGAATCAACAATCAAAGTCACCCCATTTTTTTCAATTTGAGTATCACCATCATTGATTTTTTCATCAAATGTAAAGCCATATTGAAAACCAGAGCAACCTCCTCCACTGACATAAACGCGTAATTTCATGTTTGGCGCTTCATCAGCCATTAGCCCTTTTACTTGATTTGCAGCACTTTCGCTGAAATAGATGGGAAGTGCCATTTCTACTTCGGATGTCATGTTAACCTCTAATTTATGTATCGACTATCTATTATGTACTGCGCTATTATCTAATAGCTAACTATTTTGTTCAACTACTATCGTGATCACCTTAATGTCGGCTATTTACATTATTGCCAAATTCACTGGAATCATTGTCATTCGGAGTCGTAATTGCATGCCAATCGTAACGTTGTTCAATATTTTGTGCTCGATACAAACTGCTTCCCGCAACATTTAACTGAATAATAACGAGATCCACAACGATCTCTTCAGGCAGAGAAAAAGAGCCTTTCATCCGTTGAAAATACTTAAATTTAAAGCGACTGTTTAGTTTATCCGTTAATTCATCAAGTTTGATATTTTTCACGTTTTCCCCTTCAGAAACCGCAAAGCTAATCTTTAACTTGCCCTTTAAAAAATGCCGTCCTTTTTGTGACTGTATCAAGACTAACTGGTAATCCCATTGTTTTGTATGGTGATTTTTAGTTATCTTAAAAGAATAAATATCTACGCCTGCACCGTCTAATTCAGGAGCAATGATTCGTTCATAAAAAAAGTTTTTATTGTTAACAATAGACAGTTCTTCTTGGATAGACTGATTATGTTGCAGTAAATTTTTAATAGTTTGCGTTTCTACCACGGAACTAATTTTTAAACGGAAAAAATCACTTTGTAATTGTTCATGGGTTATTTGTAATGCTTGCATATCGGCGTTCATTACTCGCATTTTATCTAGCAAGATGTTCTGCTTAAATTTCCCTAATAAAAAACCCAGTAATAGAAAAACTAAAGAAACGACTAATCCTTTCAATATATTGTTTCTTAATCGTTTCAAGGTTACTCCTTCGGTTCAGTTGGCTCGACACCCAACATCGCTTTACGGGTCGTTTCTTCACGTTTTCTACGCATAGATAATTTCATCGTGCGCTCTAAAAGCTGTGTATATATAGGTCGCCCTCCTAAAGATTGTGCCACCATTGTTGCACCTAAGCAGGTCACAATAAGCGGTAAAATCATTTCATAATTACTGGTCATCTCAATGACTAATAGTATGCCAGTAATGGGGGCACGTACAGTAGCTGCAAATAATCCTCCCATGCCTGCGATTGCAAAAGTACCCGCATTGCTGATTAAATCAGGAAAGAGTTGCTGGGCACCTAAACCAAAGAGCATACCAAACAAAGTACCCAATGCTAAAGTTGGTGCAAAGACGCCACCTGGCGCACCTGAACCAAAGCTCAACAGCGTGGCAATAATACGGCATAAAAAGAGCGCCATTAACCCGCCCATTAAGTAATGACCACCTTCAATATCCGGAATGATCTCCATTCCACTAAAGGCGATATCAGGTTCAATAATCGATAAGGCACCAAAAACGGCTCCGAGAAATAATCCAATGGCAACAAAACGCCAACGTTGATTTTTATGTATCACTAAATACATATCCTGAGTCGCGATAATCATCCTATTAAATAAAACACCAATCACCCCAAAACAGAAACCTAACAGCAAATATAACCATAACGAGATAAGACTTGGGTGACTATACTGAGTCACCGTGACGACCGCATCTTGATCAGTGATCAGACGCATCACAATCGTGGCCATCACGGCACTCACAAAAACACTTTTAGTTGAGGTTAAATTATAATTAAATTGTGAACGCATCTCTTCAATCACAAACATAATACCCGCAAGGGGCGCGTTAAAAGCAGCAGCGAGGCCAGCCGCGGCACCGGCCGCCAGTAACGCTTGACCATCAATTTTATTGACTTTAAATAGATCAGAAATCATGCGTCCAATATTCGCACCAAGTTGCACGGAAGGCCCTTCTCGCCCTAAGACCATGCCACTACCAAGCGCCAGTAAACCACCAAAAAACTTAACCGGAATAACTCGTTTCCAGTTAACAGGACGCATACCTTCCATCGCCCCTTCAATTTCAGGAATACCACTGCCCCCAGCTTCTGGGGCAAAACGGTGAGTAATATAAAAAGCGAGCCCGGCCATTAATGAAGAAATAGGGATCGCAACTAACCATAAGGGGGTCGTTAAATCAGCATAAAATTCGATCAACTGCATGCGTAATTCACCAACCAAAATGATGCTGTGATCAAACAGAGCAGACATGCCACCAGCCAGTACGCCAATAAAAACAGATAACCAAAGGATTAAGGCACTACTTCTTCGTGTAAAAAAACGTTCGACTAATGCCGCGATACGATTAAAACAGAAGGTTGAAAGGGACTTGAACATAGAATTTAAAGCAACTTTGTGGGAGGTTAAATAAAGATCTATTATATAAAATAAATCACTATTAAAAACTTGATCTAGTTCAAACAAATCATGGATGGTGAATATAATTGATGGTTTTTTTCTGTGCTTGGAATCTGTTATATTAATCTTTCTAAAATAAACATTACATAGGTACAGCATGAGCAATTCAGAAACTCTTTTTCAACGAGCGCAACGCATTATTCCAGGGGGAGTCAATTCCCCCGTTCGCGCTTTTAATGGTGTCGGAGGAGCCCCTTTATTTATTGAGCGGGCTCAAGATGCGTATATTTTTGATGCAGATAAAAAGCAGTATATCGATTATGTTGGATCATGGGGTCCCATGATTCTCGGACATAACCACCCGGCCATTAAAAAAGCAGTCATTGAGGCTACTGAAAATGGTTTAAGCTTTGGTGCGCCGACTGAACTTGAAATTATCATGGCAGAAAAAGTACAAAGCCTCGTACCTTCAATGGAACAGTTGCGTATGGTGAGTTCTGGTACAGAAGCGACCATGAGTGCGATTCGCTTAGCACGCGGTTACACTAACCGTGACAAAATTTTGAAATTTGAAGGTTGTTATCATGGTCATGCTGACTCTTTACTTGTAAAAGCGGGATCCGGTGCATTAACGTTAGGTCAGCCAAGCTCTCCTGGTATTCCAAAGGACTTTGCTAAACATACATTAACGGCAAATTATAACGATTTAACCTCTGTACAAGCTCTCTTCACTGAATACCCAGAACAAATATCTTGTATCATCGTTGAGCCAGTGGCGGGGAATATGAACTGTATCCCACCAGCAGAAGGCTTTTTACAAGGCTTACGTGATATTTGCGATCAACAAGGTGCATTACTTATCTTAGATGAAGTCATGACCGGATTCCGTGTTGCGCTCGGTGGTGCACAAGCATTTTATAATGTGATCCCAGATTTGACCACATTAGGCAAAGTGATTGGCGGTGGCATGCCTGTTGGCGCATTTGGGGGTAAAAAAGAGATAATGCAATACATAGCGCCAACCGGACCGGTTTACCAAGCGGGTACATTATCAGGTAATCCTATCGCAATGGCAGCCGGTCTTGCTGCACTTAATGCACTGGATACACCAGACTATAAATACCTTGCTGAAAAAACAGAAAAATTGGCACTTGGCTTACAACAAGTGGCACAAGAGGTTGGTATTGCATTAGCGGTAAATTATGTCGGAGGCATGTTTGGTTTCTTTTTCACCGAAAAAGAAAAAGTCACTAACTTTGTTGATGTCTGTCATTGCGATGTCGAAAAATTCAAAAAATTCTTCCACTTAATGTTAGATGAAGGGGTCTACCTTGCCCCATCCGCTTTTGAAGCAGGCTTTTTATCACTTGCACATACCGATAAAGATATTGAAGATACCTTGCAGGCAGCTAAACGCGCCTTTTCAAAACTTTAAGTCTCTAGCCGTTATCATCGATTGAATATGTAAAATTTGGCAAGTCGGGAGGTAATACCAAAGGAACTAAAAAGGTGTTCACCCTCGCTTGTTTAAATCAACCTTAACTGCGTTGTGAGTTTTGAAGTGAGGATAACTATCTCCTGCAACTCACGCCTTGTTACCGTTAATTTATCCTTCGCAATCATTGATCACTGAATTAATTCCTTTGGTATAATCATTCATCGATATGATACAAGTAAGATTCACGCCAGTATTTATGGCTAATACCAGTGATGATAATGGTCAACGTAAATATAATTTGTTTTTATCAAAGTGCTTTGATCACTATCGAGATCAAAAGCCTTTAAAAGCCATGAATCCCTTCTTTAAAATTGTTAAACTACAAAAAAATAATATATCTTTATGACAAGGATTCAACGATGAAATTTAGCCCATGTACAGATCAATGCACCAGTGATGGTACTTCTTGCCAAGGATGTGGTCGTACACATGTTGAAATTAAAGAGACACAAGCATTAGTTGCCAAACTCGTTGGTCACCTTGTTGATTATAATTATGATGATCCAGAGCGTTTCTTAACATTAATCAGTGCCAAAGCACTAAAACGTGCAAAGGCTAAATTAGTAGGTAAATAATATGGCAAAATATAACGCTAAAAATATATCTCACGAGACAGTTGATGAAGCATTAGCCATTGCTAAAAAAACACAAAAACCAGGACAGAGCAAAGAGCAAACACGTTTGATCGCTCAAGGCATCCAAAAAGGCATTGCAGAATACAAAAAATCCAGCAAAGCAAAACATCGCCAAGCGGATAAAGCACAAAAAAAACAATCTAAACAAAAACAAAGTGACCAAGATGAAAGCACCATAACAGAGTCTCCAGAAACTAAAAATTCCGCATTACCTTGGGGTTTATTGATAGTGAGCTGGCTTATATTTATATTCTATTTTTTCTACACTAACTAACAGGGATCAACATGGTTAAGGTAATCGTAAACGGCGCAAGTGGGCGTATGGGTAGTGAAGCAGTTAAAGCAATTAATAATGATAGTGCATTACAGTTAGTGGCTAAATGTGATTTTGGTGATGATCTTGGTGCACTGATTAAAAGCACGGGTGCACAGGTGGTGGTTGATTTAACCGTCGCGTCTGCTGGTTTTTCAAATACACAAATAATCTTAAATGCTGGCGCTTGCCCTGTTATTGGTACCAGTGGTTTCCAAGTTGAGCAAGTAACCGAACTACAGGCATTGGCGACTGAAAAGAAACTGGGTGGATTAATCGCACCTAATTTTTCAATTGGCGCGGTATTAATGATGAGGTTCGCCGCACAAGCCGCTAAATACTTCCCAGACGCTGAAGTCATTGAAGCACATAGCCCACAAAAAGAAGACAGCCCTTCTGGTACAGGTATCCGCACCGCAGAGCTGATTGCCGCTGCACGTACAAAAACACCCGCTAAATGTAGTGATAAAGAGTTAATTAAAGGTGCGCGTGGTGCAGAACTACATGGCGTGAAACTTCACTCAATTCGTCTTTCTGGCGTGGTTGCACAACAAACCGTGTTCTTTGGTGGTTTAAGTGAAACATTGAAGATAGAGCATAACTCTCAACACAGAGAATCCTTTATGCCGGGTATCTGTTTAGCCTGTAAAGCAGTGGTTAAACGTAATGAGTTAGTTTATGGCTTAGAACATTTAATGGATTAGT
>JBAHZV010000090.1:0-8732 GCA_037132845.1 Psychromonas sp. | reverse complement strand
GCTCGAAGGAGAGCTTCCTTCCCCAATGAACCCACCTTCTGGTTGTGTCTTTAGAACACGCTGCCCAATTAGTACAGCAAGGTGCAGTCAAGAAAAACCACAATTACAGGGAGATGAAAGACACTCACTCGCTTGTTTACTTCGCTCGTAATTAAGCCGTTGCTAACCTGACTCACTGCACAGTAAAAAGATAACAAACGGATATTTCAAATTGTTATCTTTTTACTAATACCAAAGGCATTAATTAAGTGATCAATGATTGCGAAGGATAAATTAACGGTAACAAGGCGTGAGTTGCAGTAGATAGTTATCCTCACTTCAAAACTCACAACGCAGTTAAGGTTGATTTAAACGAGCGGGGGTGATCACCTTTTTAGTTCCTTTGGTATTAGTATGCTTTATACTAATGGCGCGAGATCTGCTGGACGGTAATAAATAGACTTTAATACCTTACCTTGACGCACGATTTTACCTTGCATTTGTACATCTTTAGCACATTTTGCGATAACAAATTCGCCTTTCACACTGGCCACGAGCTCAACACCCTGCTGCGCGTAAAAAACTTGTGTTTCTTGGTATTCAGCGTGATCACGACAAACTTTACTCATGTTACTTGCGTGTATTTCATCCCAACATGCTAAAAAGTTAATCTCACGTTGTTTCGCGACACTTAAAAACAAATCAATCAAATAGCTGATAGCAATATTATCAGACACTTTATTATCACCAAGATGGACTAAACGGCCCATTAATACATACACACTGTCTACAATGGCATCAGCTTGTTCAATTTTACAATCCGCTTCAGCAAGCTCGGTTAGCTCTTCAATAATCAGCGAGCTATGTAACAGGTCGGCTTTTTCGTCTAAAGATTTAGGATCATTACAAGGCAAATCAAAGGTTTCTCGAAATTGGACTATATTCTGATAAAGATGGTCAAAAGTAGTTTGAGTAAGTTGTGATAAATGCATGCAAAACCTTCATTAAAGGGGAAATTAATGCGTTAAGTTAACAAAATTTATTAATAAAAAATACTTACTTTTTACACTGCAAAAGCAACAGCTTAAATATATACTATAAAAAAGGAGGTGATTTGCGTAAATTTAAAGTAAAACAAGAAGAAAAACTATCAATAAAAATAACACACCAGATTCCACGCGGTGATTCACGACGCATCGATTTGTATATCGCTTTGCCTAAAGAGATGGGCATTAATAAACATACCCTGCCTGAAAAAGAATACTTCAATGCTGCGATTAAAGGACGACGCGCTTATTTTACAGAAGGCTTACACTTGCCTTTATTACATACTCGTTTCGCGAATCGTATGAAACGCTCCCCTGAAGAGTACAAAAGTAACCTTAATTTATTTGCATATAAATATATTGTCGCATTGGATACCGATACACGAGAAACACTGAGTATTGATGACAGTGAAAATTTAAGTGATTTTTATCATGCGGCGATAGATGTCAGCGAACAATGTGTCACAATTTTAAAAAAACATCGTGCGCACACACCGAGCGATCCAAAATTGCTATCAATCTTTGAGAATGTCGACAATTACCTCTCTTGGTATACCGAACAGTCCATTCTGCATATGCTAGCGAAAAAACCGCGCCAGTCAGAGTTTTCAGAGATTCGATTATCTTTACTTGCGATTTGTGATGAGGAAAGCCAGCACCGTATCAGCAAATCTTATAATACCAACGCAACACTCAGTGATGCCAATCGAATATCCAATAAAATGCGCCTATTACGTCGTTTAATTGAGTATGGCGTTATTTTTAATGATGAAACACGTGAATTAGGCAATATTACTCGAAAACTCGTCACCGGCATCGCCACCGCATTAATCATGAGCGTAGTATTGATTTTAATAATTAAAACACAGGGTGCGTTTAGTAAACTCAGTGCATTAATGATCTTCCTTTTAGCTGTTATTTACGGTCTGCGTGAAGTTTTTAAGGACGATTTTAAAAATATGCTGTGGCGCTGGATACGCAAAGGAAAACCGAAATGGGCGCGGACTTTAAAAGATTCCAGCAGTAAGAATGAGATCGCCACACAAAAAGTATGGCTCGATTATATTAAAGCTAAAAAATTACCCATTCAAGCTATCGACTTACTTGCACGTCGTCATACACAAAATAGACAAAGTGCAGAATACTTGCATTACCGTGTTGAAACAAAAGTCAGTAATACTGGCTTTCAAGCAGGTTATGATAGCTTAGAAGAGATGATCTCTTTTAGCTTACGCCCCTTTGCACGTTATCTAGAACGTGGTACAGGAAAGGTGTATGAGCAAAATTCTCCGGATGCCAATCGCGAAAAAATTCAAAGCACCTCTATTGAACGGCGATATCAAATAAATATCGTAGTGGCACTGGATCAAGGTCAATATCATGAAGAATTCAGCCGTTATAAAATTACCCTCAATCGCTCAGGCATCGTTGAGATAAAAAAATCAGGCGAAATGTCTCAAAAAGAGAAAAATAAAAATAAAAATAGCCGTTACTCAAAATTAAAGGACTTATTACATTTTAAAAAACCAGGTTTTAAGAAAAAACGCATTAAGAGAAAAAACAGTAAGACATAAAAAGACTTGTTGGTGATACTAACCCAACAAGTCTTAGCCATACTTTCAAAAAGCAGCAATTACTCCGCGACTAAGGTTTCTATGCGATAAAAACCTTTATCCTCTTTGGCTAAGTTTTTAGCGAGAAATGGCAAGGAGGCTTGCATCTCTTTTTTTAATGTCCACGGCGGATTGATAACAATCATGCCACTAGAGGTCATGCCTTTCTCTCCAGAGTCGGCTTCAATACCCAACTCAAAAAGCTGAATATTTTTAATACCCGAATCGATTAACTCACGTTCCATTCTTTTAATGGTAATACGATTAACCACTGGATACCAAAGTGCATAAGTCCCAGTCGCAAAACGTTTAAGCGATTCAATCAAGGTATCAACCACCTCTTGATATTCCGTTTTTATTTCATAAGAGGGATCAATTAAAATGTAACCACGACGTTCTTTGGGTGGCATATTCGCTATTAACCCTTGTAAACCATCACTCTTAGACATTTTTATGTGTCGATCACCTGCAAAGTTTTCGCGCATATTAGTAAACTCATTAGGATGTAATTCAAACAAAAACATGCGGTCATTATCACGTAACATTTGTCGTGCAATACTTGGCGAGCCAGGATAGTGCTTTAACTGTTTTTGTGCATTAAATTCAACAACCTGATCCATATAGTTACGCACCGCTTGCGGTAAGTCTGTGCGTCCCCATAAACGTACAATGCCGTTATTAAACTCTTGGGTTTTGAGTGCTTGCTCAGAGCTCAGCGAATAAGCACCACAACCTGCATGCGTATCTAAATAGCAAAAAGGTTTATCTTTTTTAAGCATATGATTAAAAATAGCAACTGAGACAGTGTGTTTTAACACATCGGCAAAATTACCAGCATGAAAAGAGTGGCGGTAGCTGAGCATAGAATTTTCCAAAACAAAGAGTAATACGCGCAGTATAATGATTTTTTTCTAATAGCGCGAAAGATACCCGTTAGCAACGAGATTAAACGGCCCGTTGCGCTCATTAATGGTCAATTATTGGTAGAAGATATTGAGGACGAGCGATTACGATTGAGTGCGACGCAAACATCCCCCCGTTTTAATGAGCAAAAAGTCGAGAATTAATCATATTGATATTAATTCCATAATGGCCTGCTCTGATGATTTCCTACTGATGATGCAATTCTGAAGAGTTCAGCCGAGTAAAGCACTCTTGTTGTCGGTCACTTATATTTAATAAATAATGCTATTATTTATAGGAGATCAGACACAACTTACACAATCGCTACGCCATAAATATGATGATACTCGATCTCAAACCTGATAAGCGCCTTGAGGTGCGATGGGTATATGCTACAATTCTGACCCAAATTATTTTGCTAAACTGGAATATATATGCAAGTTGGCTCCCTTAATCCACTGGAAAAACGCACGGCTATTACTTTATCGTTAGTGTTTGCCTTACGCATGCTGGGTCTGTTTATGATCATGCCAGTATTTGCCATTTATGGACAGGATCTCATTGGTTACTCGCCAATGTGGGTGGGACTTGCAATCGGTGCGTATGGTCTGACACAAGCATTGTTACAAATTCCCGCGGGCCTGCTTTCTGACAAATTTGGACGTCGCCCTATTATCTATATTGGTTTGCTTATTTTTGCGCTTGGTAGTTTAGTTGCTGCATACTCAGATACGGTTTATGGCGTCACGTTGGGTCGCGCATTACAGGGTTGTGGTGCAATTGCCAGCGCCATTTTAGCATTAGCAGCCGATGTGACACGCGAAGAACAACGCCCTAAAGCGATGGCAATGATTGGCGTCAGTATTGGCATTGCCTTTGCAGTATCAATGGTGGCAGGGCCGATGCTAGCACCTTTGATTGGGCTACAAGGATTATTCTTGATCACTGCCTGCGGTGCAATAACGGGTATTGCTATTGTGCACTTTATGGTGCCAAAGATGAGCAGCAAAGCACCACGAAGTGAAACCGTTGCCATTCCCGCGATGCTTGGGAAATTAGCAAAAAATCCACAACTATTACGATTAAATGTAGGTATATTTATTCTGCATATGACGTTAACAGCGATGTTTATCACTCTACCGTTGCAACTACAAAATATGCAACTGAAGCCAGCAGACCATTGGCACCTCTACTTACCTGCATTGCTTCTGTCTTTTCTATTAATTATTCCGATGTTAATAGTCGCCGCAAAAAAAGATAAAAATAGACAGTTCTATTTGTTTTCTATCCTGTTAATGGCGAGCAGTTTAGTGACCATGGCATTAACAGAAAACTCTTTAACCATCATGTTTTTTTGCGTATTATTATACTTTACTGCATTTAATTTTTTAGAGGCCTCTTTGCCGGCATTTATATCGATGCTTGCGCCTGCTGGTGCAAAAGGCAGTGCGATGGGGATCTATAGCACTTATCAGTTTTTAGGTGCATTTTTTGGTGGTATATTGGGGGGGATTTCCTATAAACTACTCGGTAATAGTGGCCTATTTCTATTTTTAGCCACCTTAATGTTGTTATGGTTCTTTATTTCCTGGAGTATGAAAAATCCCAGTAAGATACGAACATACACATTAACAGCAACCATTAAAGATGAACACCACGCCGCACAATTAACGAAACAGTTAATGGTGCTTGAAGGTGTGTTAGAAGTTGTAGTAATCATTGAAGAGCAGACTGTTTATATTAAGGTAAATAATAAAGAATTTACCTTAATAACAGCCAAACGAATTTTAGTATAAGCGGAGATAAAAGATGTTTAACCGTAGCATAAACAAAGTAATTTTAGTGGGTAATCTTGGAAAAGATCCAGAGATGCGTTATATGCCAAATGGCAATGCGGTAGCAAATTTTTCAATCGCAACCACTGAAAGCTGGAAAAACAAACAAACTGGCGAATACGAAAATCAAACAGAATGGCACAACCTGACGGTGTATGGGAAATTTGGTGAGATGTGTGGTCAGTACCTTAAAAAAGGTGCAAAAGTATACGTTGAAGGAAAATTAAAAACACGGAAATGGCAAGATAAAGCAAGCGGTCAAGACAGATATGCAACGGATGTCATCGTTTCTGAGCTACAGATGATGGATGCACGTAACGATAACCAAGGGAGTCAGCAATTCCAAGGTAATCAAAGTGGCCAACAGTTCCAAAGTAATCAAGCACCTGCACAACAATCATGGGGTAATGCACCACAGCAACAAGCCACACCTGCTCCACAACAACAAGCAGCACCACAAATGGCACCCGCCTATCAGCCAACGCCACAGCAAGCAGCTCCGCAGTCCCCTGCTGCACCCGCGCCTAAAAAACAAGCGCCTGCACAATATAACGAGCCATCAATGGATTTTGATGACGATATTCCGTTCTAGATCATATAAAGTGCATAAACAAATTTAAACGAAGCAAAAAAAATCCCCAATCTTATTAAAGGTTGGGGATTTTTTATTACTCTTTTTATGGATTGATAATATAACGTTATTTAATAACGTAAAAATGAACAGATACTGTTCCTGATCTACCTTTATTTACTGAGATGGTTGCCCCTCTCACGCGTCAACAAAATAAATAAAAAACGCCACTAATACCTGAGAATTAATTTCTTGGTTGTTCGTGCCGTTTTTGAGCATTAGCAATATCTTTGCAAGTCGTACTATTCTAATTTAAAGCTAGCAACTATCTCATTCAATTGATTGTTTACTTCACTAATATGACTGGTTTCTTGGTTAACACTGACACCCGTTGTCGTTAACTCTTGAACCATAGTATGGATATGCGCCATGTTTTGACTGACTTCTCTGATCACCATATTCTGCTCTTTTGCTGACGATGCAATCTGGATGCTAAGATCATTAATTTTAGTGACAAAACCGCTCATCGTTTCAAGGCTTTCAGCAACAGCAGCGGCTTCCCCTACCGTTTTCAAGCTGGTATTTCGCGTGCTATCAATGGAGCTCACTACGGAAACGGATTCTTTTTGTAATTTGTCTAGTGCTTGTTCTATTTCACCAGTACTTGTTTGAGTACGGCTAGCCAGCGCCCTTACTTCATCAGCAACCACCGCAAAGCCTCGACCCTGCTCACCCGCTCGAGCAGCCTCAATGGCAGCATTCAAAGCTAATAGATTTGTTTGCTCAGCGATTGCACCGATCACATTGAGAATAGAGCCGATTTCTTGGGTCTCCTGACTCATATTAGCGACATTAACCGTTGCAGTTTCAACCTCTTGAGAAAGGTGTTCGAGGCTACTTTGAGCATTGGTAATTATCTCTTTAGAGGTTTCACCAGAACGATTCGCTTCTTGGGTAAATATTGCAGTCTCTTGAGCATCGGCGGCCACCATTTCAGCCGTGACACTAAGCTCTTCCACAGCAGTGACGACTTGATCGGTTTCCGACTGATGCTGATCTAAAATATCAGTACTCTTCTGTGAATGTACTTTTAGAACATCAACTCCTTCAGATAAACGTGCACTGACTTTTTTTACATCCAGCATCATCACCTGCAGACTTTCAATAAAGCGATTAATACCGGTTGCTATCTGCCCTAAATCATCTGTACTTGAAACAACTAGTCGTTGCGTTAAATCTCCATCACCACTTGAGAGGTTTGTAACTAACTCTTTTAACGCGATCACCGGACGATAAATTCGATTAAGTACAAAAATCAATATAATCACGAAGAATACAGTAATAGTTGATGCCAATATTAATAATTGCCATGAGGCTTTATTCACTAATGCGAAAGCGGTTGCCTTGTTGACTGAAATCATTAAAGACCAAGGTTTACCACCATCAAGGTTAATACGCGTTGCAACCAGAATTCTTACCTTGCCATTTAACGAGAGCTCTTCAACCACTGTTTCGGTGTTAGCGAGCTTCGTAGAAAAACCTGACAATTCACTAATATCATTAATATTATCTTGAGCTTGAACATCTTCAAAGGTTGAAGCTAAAATAATGCCATTATCATCAACAATCAAACCCTGTGCATTGTCAATCACATTAATGCCCTCAAGTAGCGATTGTAAACGTGTTAAACGCACATCAGAAGCCAGTACACCACCTTCAACAGGATGTACAGCAAGCATCAACGGAATACCGTCTTTCGTGAGAAATACTTCACTCAAAGTTAACCCTGAAGTGTCATGCCCTAATTGATACCAAGATCGCGTGCGCGGATCGTATTTTGAAGGGATACCGACACCATTAGGGAAACTTTCTGAGGATCTTGAACTATAAGATCGTCCATCATCAAATCCCAATGTAAGTTTAGTGATACCAGAGACTAGCGCGCCAATTTCGAGGAACTTTTCATGGTCTTTAGTGTAATGATTCTTCTTATAAAGTGCGGCTAAATTAGCAACAGGCAAAGACTGCTTAGCAACATAAACGTGGATATTTTCAGCTTCATATCGAGAAGCCTCCATCAGACTGTGAAGAAGGGATCTTTCAGCAGTTTCCTCTAATGTGTTGATAGCAAGATAACTGGTCATGCCGAGTGCAGAAACAAGTAATCCAACAACAACAATAATTAATGTATTCTTAAAACCAAGTTGCTTCATGCAACGCTCCTTTAAAATATATTCTTAAATAAAAGTAAAATATCTAAATTTAAAAATAAAGAGAAATTTTTCACAGAGAAAGCCTAGCCAACGACATATCTTATCCAATTGAATATTAAACACTAATTTAATGGAAGTAGGAAGGAGAGTCATCATTGAATTCACAAAAACGTGAGGGAAGTAGTGTATACTATTTTGGTTTAGGTTTTCAATAAATGATATGCCATAGTATTAATGAGTCTCAGTCAGACACTCTTTCTCTCATCTCAAACCTAAATTATTAAACATTCCTTAGTCAGATAGAGTAAACGTAATGGGCAACTTTTCTTTCTTGATGACCTTCATAAATAGGCATAATTACATTTTTAATAACACTGCAGGGTTAATTTTGTTACCTTAAAACAAGCCCCAAAATGGTCGAGAAGAGTCACCCTAATTCCCCCCTTAGGTTACTTTGAAATAATGCCACTAACTGCGTATGTGATAACCTTTGACTCAATAAATAATATAATTTAGCAATCACCGCTTCTGTGGTCATATCTCCACCGCTGATTACGCCTGCTTCACTTAAT
>JBAHZV010000016.1:0-15821 GCA_037132845.1 Psychromonas sp. | reverse complement strand
TCGCACCAAAGCCCGTGAGCATCGTTTTAAGTGTTTTAAAGAAGATATTCATATCAAGCCAGAATGAAAGGTGTTTGATGTAGTACAAGTCGTGTGCGAGCTTCTCTTTAGTGCTCTTGGTATCGGCAGTGTAACCTTGGATGGTTTGTGCCCAACCCGTGATGCCGGGTTTTACCATATGGCGATAACCGTAGAAGGGAATTTCTTGTTCAAAGCTTTTTACAAACTGCTCTTGCTCTGGTCTTGGCCCTATTAATGCCATCTCGCCTTTAAGTACATTAAAAAATTGTGGTATTTCGTCGATACGCATTCTTCGGATAAACTGACCCACTAATGTCACTCTGACTTGTTCTTCTGTCGCAAACTTATCGTCTGCCTTGGTGGCGCTCATTTCCATGCTTCTGAGTTTGTATATTTTGAAGGTTTTCCCTCCTTGGCCCACACGTATTTGCGTGTAAAGCACTGGGCCTTTACTTTCTAGCTTAATGGCTAAACAAACCATCATCAGCAAAGGCAATAATAATGGAATGCTACTCAAAATGAGCAACGATTCCCAGCCACGCTTAATGACGACATAACCTAGATTTGTTTGTAGTGAACCCAGTGTATTTTTTGAAAGGTGTTGCGCTTGTACTTTACCGTCGAGCATCTCTTTGATTGTTTCTGAATGATAGACAGCAATATTATTGATACTACAGTCAGCAATGAATTTTTCTTGTTCAGCATTTAATTTATTGTGTAGGTTAACCACTAACCCTTGTTGAGTTTCTTCAAGACAATAAGGCGCGTCAATAATAGTGATTTCAATTTGGTGATTTGATTTTAATGAAGAAAGATTAAAATTGTTGATGGCACTCAGTTTTAATGCGGATTGATTGCGACTAAGAAAAGTACTAAAAAACAACCAAAATAAGACAATACTAAAGCCGTAAAGCAATGTTGGTCGTGAGTAGTCTATACGAAACAATAGGATAGCGATAATTGCAATAGTATATAGAGATAACATTACCGGTAATATATATAATTTTTTATCAACCAGTAGGTATTTAGTCACTTTGGGTAAGGTCGTTACACTGCCTAAATAGACCACAAGGGTAATCATCAGACTATTCGAAACAGTCTGTAATTCCAGTGGCATTAACACTGCGATGTAGCTATAGATTAATATCACACCTATGCAACAAGTGATGTATTGATTGGTTAGTAATTTATTGATTTTATGCACCTAATTATATTACTTATGTATTCTTTCAGGTATTAAAAGGGCAATGCTGATATTGGTAGGCATTGCATAAAGTATCATATTCCGGCGATTATCCAGTTGCTTAAAAGCTTTTATTGAACCCGTCGAGCTGCAAATTTCTGTTAGCATCTTTTAAATTTGAATGTTCTTGAACTTTTAACTAAACGCTTAGAATTTTTGTTTATAATATTGATAGAATTCGAGCACTTTTTTTACATACCTCTGTGTTTCTGGATAAGGTGGTATTTGTCTCTTATAGCGCCTAACAGTTCCCTCTCCTGAATTATAAGCCGCTAGTGCTAATTCTTTACTTTTAAATTCGTTAAGCAATTTTCTTAAATAAAGCGCACCGGCATTAATGCTCTGTTCCGGGTCAAAAGGATCATCTACGCCAAAACGCTTGGCCGTTACCGGCATTAATTGCATTAATCCTTGCGCGCCAGCGGAAGAAACTGCATAACGTTGGTAAGAGGATTCAGCAGTGATCACCGCGTGTAAAAAGGCTGTCTCTAATTGATATTTATTGGCTGCTTGTAAAATAAGAGAGTGGTATTGTCTTTGTAATGTTTTATTTTTTGGTAAATGGGTATTACTATAATCTTTATCTTTCCAGTTCCTAAAAGTCGCGCGTGCTTGATTGGTATCACTACGTAATAAAAGGGTATATTGCTCATTGATCTTTTCTTCAGAAAAATGTTGATCCCCATTGTCATCAATAAATACATAAATATCAGCCCATACTGCTTTACTTAGTAGCAAGCTAAGTAACAATGCAAAGTTGATTTTCAACAGGATTGAAATAGCATTTTTGGGCATTATATTAATCCATTATTTGCGTTGAGGGTTGTGCTTTAATGCTTTTTTTATCGGCTGCTGAGCGATCTGATTTATCAATATTTGCTAATTGTTTATCGCGTGGGTAAAGGTAACGAGCATGTTGTAATAATTGTTGTGCTTTTTCAGGTTGATTATTATGTTGGTAAGCTAAATAAAGAATCATATAAAAGAATGATTTTGGTGCTGTCTGTAGTTTTTCTTCTGTCCATTTAATCACGTCTTGCAGTTCTTGTTGGTTATTTGTTTGCAAAGCAAGAGATAAGCGGAAATAGGTCAGATGAAAATCAAATCTATCTTGAAAAACGAATGGATTTACAATGGCTAACAGTAAATTTATATCCGGTTTTTTACTGCGTTCATAGGCGGTTATTTTGGCGATCGTGTAAAGGTTAGAGACCATAAACAGTGCACTGAAAAAGGGGATCAATATTGCAAACGTGCGTAATGCAAACGTGCGGCGAAATATTGTTACTTTACTGCCATTGGATTGATTATCGATATAAAAAACCAGCACAATTAAGACCAGCCAATGCAATGCAGAATGATATAATGGATACTCTGTTTGAGTATGCAGTGCAATAGGGAATACCAGTGCGGTTAAAGCGAGTGCTTGACTTAACGTCAATCCTTTCAATAGACTTAAAAAACCGATAACTAATAAGAGTATCGCGAGCAATGGCACGATACCACCCTCAACTGCCCAAAAAAGTATTTCGTTATGCGGGTGAGTTAGGTGCGAAGTTTCTGCGTTTGATTGTCCATTTAAAACTTTCTCAGCAGTATGAATTAAATACTGTTTCTCAAAGCTTCCATAGCCATAACCCATTAAAGGCTTGTCTTTTATCATCTCCCAACTATTACTATAATGGACTAATCGTTGCCCTCCTTCTCTCAGGTTATCAAGGTTGCGTGCGCCCAGTGCATCACCTTTTAAAAATGCGAATCCTAACCCTAAAAAAAGAGCCAGTATAAAAATACTTAGCCGTTTTTTATTTTGTTGCCATGCCCAGACCAGCAAAAATAGGATAGAGAGCAGGACACCTAAATAACCGACCCTAGACATTACGATGGTGATCACCCACATGTTCAGTAGAGCGGTTAATAATAAAAAAGCTTGTACTTTTTTACATTCAATTTTTTGTAATAAATATCCTGCCAAAATAAGCGTCGTTGCCATAAACGAGGCTAATACATTTGGCTGTTGAAAAATGCCATAAGGGCGACCATAACCAACGTTGTAACCAAAAATATTGTTGGCAGGTAGCAGATAGTCTTGCATTAGGCTATAACAAGCCTGTAAAAAACCTGCGAGTACAATCAGTAATAAAAGGCGCTGTAAATAAAGTTCATTAAAACGCATTTGTTGCAGGCTAACAAACAGTAAAAAACCTGCAAATAGCCCGATTAAACGCGTGTAACTTTGATCCGCAAGGCTGTTATTAGCATAAAAAATTGGCATTAAAAATAAAAGACAAGCGATCAGGAAAACAAGGGTAAATTTAGAATAGAATATTTTCTGGGCGAGGGTTATTTTCCATAAACCCAGGCCAATTAAGATTGAAAAAAATATCCACACAACATTATTTTGCGCTAATGCTAAACCGGAGCCACCTTGATTATGCTGAAAGTAGTGTGCACCTAACCCCATCAAAAGCGCAAAGACGATAAGAAATGAACGCTTCAGTTTTTCTTGTATATCCATTTGGTTTTTTATTCCATGATTAAGCGTGGCAGCGATTTTTCTTTTTCATTTTTAATTTTGTTGTTTATCTAATAGCGCTTTTAAGAACTGCCCAGTGTAGCTACCTTTTACTTTGATGACTTCTTCAGGTCGTCCTGTGGCAATAATTTCACCCCCTCCATTGCCACCTTCTGGCCCTAAATCAACAATCCAGTCAGCGGTTTTAATAACATCTAAATTATGTTCGATAATGACAATGGTATTACCGTGGTCGCGCAGAGTATGAATGACTTTAAGCAACTGAGCAATATCATGAAAGTGTAAACCCGTGGTTGGCTCATCAAGAATATAGAGGGTTTTACCTGTATCACGTTTTGATAGCTCTTTGGCCAACTTCACACGTTGTGCTTCACCGCCAGAAAGTGTGGTTGCTGCTTGTCCAAGGCGAATATAGGAGAGTCCTACATCCATTAAAGTCTTCAATTTACGTGCAATCACCGGCACCACTTCAAAAAACTTAAAAGCATCTTCAACGGTCATATCCAGTGTTTCATGAATGTTTTTCCCTTTGTATTTGACCGCTAATGTTTCACGATTATAGCGCTGACTTTTGCAGGTATCACAAGGGACATAAACATCAGGTAAAAAGTGCATCTCAACTTTTATCATCCCGTCACCCTGACAAGCTTCACAGCGCCCCCCTTTTACGTTAAAACTAAATCGACCCGGTTTATAACCTCGCGCACGTGATTCAGGCGTGGCAGCAAAGAGTTCACGAATAGGGGTAAAAATACCTGTATAAGTAGCAGGGTTAGAGCGTGGTGTCCGTCCTATTGGGCTTTGATTGATATCAACCACTTTATCAAGGTGTGCAAGTCCAGTCATTTTTTTATACGCAGAAGGGGTGGTGGTGGTCGCTTTATTGAGTTTAGTTTGTGCTAACGGAAATAAAGTATCATTAATCAGCGTCGATTTCCCAGAGCCAGAGACACCGGTGACACAGGTAAGTACACCGATAGGTATCTCGAGGGTGACCGCTTTTAAATTGTTGCCCGTGGCTCCTTCAAGTTTTAACCATTTATCCGTGAGCGGGGTGCGCTCAGTCGGGATTTCGATGACTCTACGACCACTTAAATAATCTGCAGTGAGGGAGTTTTTTGCTTTAAGAATTTGTTTGTACGTTCCCTGTGCAATTATTTCACCCCCATGAATACCCGCTCCTGGTCCGATATCAATAATATGATCCGCCTGACGAATCGCATCTTCATCGTGCTCTACCACAATCACGGTATTGCCTAAATCACGTAAATGGGTAAGGGTTTTTAGCAACCGCGCATTGTCACGCTGATGTAAACCAATTGAGGGTTCATCAAGCACATACATCACGCCCATTAAACCCGCACCTATTTGACTGGCTAAACGAATACGTTGTGCCTCGCCACCTGAGAGGGTTTCTGCGCTGCGTTCTAAACTGAGGTAATTAAGGCCCACATTCACTAAAAAATTTAATCGTTCTAGGATTTCTTTTAATATTTTTTCTGCTATTTTTTCTTTTTGTCCCTGAAGCTTAATATCTTTAAAAAAGGCGTGTGCCTCAGCAATGGAAAGCTGTGAAATATAAGGTAAGTTGACATCATTAACAAATACGTGCCGTGAAGACTGCTTTAGACGTGAACCGTGGCAACTTGAGCAGGATTGACGATTCATGTATTTTTCAAGGTATTCGCGCATGCTACTTGAATCCGTTTCTCTGTAGCGACGTGCTCGATTTGGAATAACACCTTCAAAAGCATGAGTCCGTGTCATGCTATCGCCACGATCATTAAAATAGACAAATGACACTTTTTGTTGGCCACTGCCATAAAGTACTAATTTCTGCTGTTTTGCGGTCAGCTCTGAAAAAGGGCTAAACACAGAAAATCCATAATGATCAGCTACCGCGCTTAGTATCTGAAAATAATAATTTGATTTTTGGCTCCAGCCTGCAATCGCGCCATCAGCAAGGCTTAAGCTTTTATCGGTCACTGCAAGTTTAGGGTCAAAATATTGCTCAATACCTAAACCATCACAGGTTTCACAGGCACCCGCAGGGCTGTTAAAAGAAAAAATACGTGGCTCTAATTCAGTGATGCTGTAACCACATTTTGGACAGGCAAAGTTGGCGGAAAATAACTGCTCTGCTTGCGAACCATCCATAAAAGCAACAATAACTGAACCATTACTTAAATTAAGGGTTGTTTCGACGGATTCAGCTAAACGTTGCTGGATATCATCACGTATTTTAAAACGATCCACTACGACTTCAATGGTATGTTTTTTATGTAATTCAAGTGTCGGTGGATCGCTTAAATCACAAATATCGCCATCAATACGCGCCCGTAAAAAACCTTGAGCGGCAAGGCTCTCAAATATTTTTACATGCTCACCTTTACGTTCTTTGATAATGGGCGCAAGCAACATCATTTTACTGCCTGCTGGATTTTCTAAAATAGCATCAACCATCTGACTGACGGTTTGTGCATTGAGGGTGATATCGTGAGTAGGGCAGCGTGGATCACCAATACGCGCAAACAATAAACGTAAATAATCATAAATTTCAGTGATGGTACCCACGGTTGAGCGTGGATTATGCGAGGTTGATTTTTGTTCAATAGAAATGGCAGGAGATAATCCTTCAATATGCTCTACATCGGGTTTTTCCATCAAGGAGAGAAATTGGCGAGCATAAGCAGAGAGAGACTCGACATAACGGCGTTGCCCTTCTGCATACAAAGTATCAAAAGCAAGGGAGGACTTACCTGAACCAGAAAGTCCGGTGATCACCACTAATTTATCTCTGGGAATGGTGAGATCTATATTTTTCAGGTTGTGTGTTTTTGCGCCACGAATTACAATATTGTCCATTTACTTCACCTAGTAACACTGTTAATTAAAACAGTATACATGAAGAGAAAGGCTTAGCTCAATGCCTCTTTTTTAGACAAAAAAAATTTTTAACTAAAAAAATGCCATGTTATCAATGGGGAGAACTTTTTCTGTGCTTCTTTATTACCCTCAGGATCGCCAAAACGATACCACTCAATCGAGATGTTTTATTCTGTTACATGCTTAACATAAAGGTTTTAATTCTGAAATGGCACTTATCAAGTGCGATCACGTTGAATGACCGTGGCGACATAAAATCCAAGCAAGTGAATGTAAGAGCAAGCCGTGAGGCAAACATTTTCAGAATAAGACTCGTTAATATTTTTTATAGCATGTAAATACGTATATTTATTGTCTACTTATAAAAAATAACGCTTAAAATTGTAGCGAATTTATTATGGCTAACAATTATGCGATTTTTAATACCGCATTTTTACCACCATCATTCATGCCATTATCAACATATGTATCTGCATCCGTCGGTAATATCGTTTGTTTTTGATCTTCACAGGTTGCCTGGAAAGTATATTGGAAGCTATTTAATTTTTTAGTTGATACATTAAATACCACAGTAAATTTACCATTTTTGAGTTTTTTGAACTCAATTTCTTGCCAATCATTGTGCTCTGAAAGCAGGCTGATATTGCTGGCATTCTTCGCATCCTTTTTTTCAATTTCAAAAGTTATTTTAACTTCAGGTTTAGATTTTAGGTACTGTTTTTTAGTAATAGTCATTTTAAACTCACAAAGGTAAGAAAGGAATAATGATAATTTACTGCAAATTGTGATGTATTTCCATACGTTACTGTTTTTTTTTGCTTATATTTTGAACTGCTGGTTGATAATTGCTTGAGTAAATTGTTTTTTAAGATAAAAACCGCGCGGGCGCACTTTAATTATTTCCCCATTTTGACCATAGGCATCGGTTAATACTTGCCCGTTAGCGGCCTTCGGTCGAAGCTGCAATACCTCTCCATCTCGCGCACTAATCGATTCAATCTGTCCAAGTGCAATCTTCTCCATTAATTCGTTCCAATCACACTGTAATTTATCTTCTTGTTGTCTCGAAGCAGACCATAAAAAACCATTGCCTACAATTCGTTCTGCAAGTGGAATGGCACGCTCTCCCTGCACTGGTACCCACAATACTTTGCTTAACTTATTACGAATATTGCTATTTTCCCAAGTGAGACCGGTGGTATTTAAAATAGGGGTAGAACAAACAAAGGTGGTTTCTAAGACTTTGCCAAACTGGTTAATAGGAATTGTTTTTAATTCAATACCTAAGTGTTTAAAATCTTGTTCTGGTTTACTGCCTGCTATTGCACCTAAATGCCATTCAATTAACTGCCCAACCCAACCTTTATTCGTGCGTAGATCTTTCGCCATTTTAATCTCGGCAAGCTCTGCAAGTTCTTGTAATGAATGTCCTGCTATCTTTTCGCAAAGCATTAACAATTGATTTGTAGATGTTGGTGTTGCAATCATGTTGTTCTCGTCTCTATTCTGTTATTCGTTAATAACTATTCAAGGTTATTCATTAATAACTATTCAAGGTTATTCATCTCTTTATCAAGTTGCTTGCACAGAGTTATCCACTTTTCATGTGGGTAACTCTGTAAAAAGAATATTTTCTGTTTTACTTTTTATTTGAGATAACTATTCTTAAAAAAAAAGCGACATTTGTCCAATTTTAAAGCAAAAATAAGATAGATATTTGAAATGACTATTTTTTAATCTATAAAGATATGCACATTACCATGTGCACTATTAAAGCTGTATTTAAATACAGGTGAAAATATTGCACACTTAAATCAAAGTGTAATGCGTTGATAATATTGGTTTTTATTAATGTCCAACAAAAAAATAAAGATCTTTTTTCTTATATGAAATATTTATCCCCTGTGCTGCAGATCATTATGCACAAACTTATGCACAGTTTTCGTGGATATGTATCACTTTTATTCATATCAATTTGATGACGCTGTGTTTCTGTGAAAGAATGCCTTATTATTCCAATTTAATATTGTGTATTGTTGATTGATAACAATCATATATACGCAACTATAATCCTACCGAAAAGAATATTAAAAAGGTAGGGTCTAACTTTAAAGGTGTTTTTAGTGATAGATACTGATGGTTATCGTCCTAATGTAGGTATCATCATCTGCAATAAAAATGGTCAAGTGTTATGGGCGAAACGATACGGTCAACATTCATGGCAATTTCCTCAAGGAGGAATTAAAGAGGGTGAAACTCCCGAACAGGCGATGTATCGAGAGTTATATGAAGAAGTTGGTCTGAAAGCTGAACATGTTAAATTATTAGCCTCCACGCGCGCGTGGTTACGTTATAAATTGCCTAAGCGTTTAGTCCGTTGGGATTCACCCGCGCCCGTGTGTATCGGCCAAAAACAACGCTGGTTCTTGTTACAATTAATAACTGATGATAAGCAAATCGAGTTCGAGTCTTGTGGGCATCCTGAGTTTGATGATTGGCGTTGGGTAACGTATTGGTACCCTGTTCGACAAGTTGTGTCATTTAAGCGTGAAGTGTACCGTAAAGCATTAAAAGAATTTTCGGCAACGGCATTCTCTTTAATGAAAAGCAACAATGAGAAAAAAAGAGGTAAGCGTTACCGTCGCTCATATAATAAGAGCAATTAACTCAGTAAGATGAAGGAGATCACATGTTAAGTCAGTTACGTCATATTGTGGAACAAGTTGGCAATGCTAGCAACTTAACAGTGGCGATGGATACTTTAGTACAACAAACTCAAATGATGATGAAAGTGGATTGTTGTTCTATCTATATTACTGATAATAATGAAAAAAAACTAAATCTAATGGCCAGTGAAGGGTTATTGAACCGTGGAAAAACTTTACATCATCTTAAATTTGGAGAAGGTATTGTTGGTTTAATTCATCATAAAGCAGAGCCCTTAAATCTTGCCAATATTACAGAACATCCGCATTACAAATATCTACCCGGTAGCCAAGAATATAATTTCAGCTCTTTTTTAGGGACTCCTATTATTTATAAGCGCCAAGTTTTGGGCGTCTTAGTCGTTCAACAAAAAAAACCACGCCTTTTTAGTGAGCTCGAAGAATCCTTTATTGTCACATTAGCAATGCATTTGGCGAGTGTGCTGGCTAACTCTGGATTACGTTTACAGATTGATGAGTATCATCAACCGAGTAGTTCTTTACACCTACAGGGTGGGGCGGCGAGTTCTGGTATTGCCATTGCGCCTGCGTATGTAGTGCGACCCGTCCTAACGTTAGATGAAGTAAAAATAGAGAAAAGTAAGTCGCCAGATAAAGATTTGCTACTATTTGAGTTGATGGTGAGAAAATGCAGTGATGAATTTTCTAATATGGCGCTCACATTAAAAGAAAAACTCCCCAAGGAAGCGTTTGCACTGTTTGATGTCTATTCCCATGTATTAAAAGATAACGCTTTTTTAGGCGCGATTCGTTTACAAATTAAAGAAGAGAAACTCAATGCCTCCAGTGCAATTAAAGTGGTCGCAGAGTCCTTTATTCATCAATTTGAAGCGATGAGTGACAGTTATCTGAAGGAGCGCGCAACGGATATTCGTGATGTTGCACAACGCCTTTTATACCATTTAACACAACAAATTGATGAACCTGTTGAGCTACCAGAAAAACTTATTTTAGTGGCTAATGAAGTGACCTTGTCGATGCTCGGTAATCTGCCCACTGAAAATGTACTCGGCATTATCTCTGTGCATGGTGGCATTAGTTCTCATGTTGCTATCTTTGCACGTGCACTTGGTATCCCTGCTATTATGGGGGTCTCGTTATCATTAACTAATCTCAATCAGCAACAGTTAATTATCGATGGTTATGCCGGTATTATCATATTATTTCCTAAACCTGCGTTGTTAAAACATTACCAACAATTGCTAAATGAAGAGGATGAACAGAAAGAATTAGTCGCCACGGGAGAGCACAAACAGGCGATAACTCAAGATGGGGTTAAAATTGATATCTTACTGAATACAGGACTTAATGCGAATCAACATGTTGTAGCAAAGAATCATTTTGATGGTATTGGTTTATACCGCAGTGAATTACCCTTTATGCTTACCGATGTTTTTCCTACTGAGTTAGAGCAGATCTCTATTTATAAGACTCTATTAGAGCAATATAAAGATTTACCTGTCACAATGCGTACACTTGATATTGGTGGTGATAAACAGCTTAGTTATTTCCCGATTGTGGAAGAAAATCCTTTTCTTGGTTGGCGAGGCATCCGGTTAACGTTAGATCATCCTGAAATATTTTTAATGCAAATTCGTGGCATGTTAAAAGCGAACATTCACACTCAAAATTTACGAATTATGTTGCCCATGGTCAGTGCAATAGAAGAAGTCATTGCTGCTAACACACTGATTCATCAAGCATGGGCCGATATAAAATTAGAGCTAGACTTGTCTTCTGAAGCTTTCCCCATCCCTAAGATTGGTGTCATGATCGAGGTCCCTTCCTCTATTTTTATTATTAAGCATTTGGCTGAACATATTGATTTTATCTCTATTGGTAGTAATGATCTTATTCAATATTTACTTGCTGTTGACCGTAATAATAGCCGTGTTGCTTGCCTCTTTGATAGTTATCACCCTGCTATTTTGCAGTGTCTCAAAATAATTATAGATAATGCCAAAATGTGCAAATTAGAAATTAGTATTTGTGGTGAGTTAGCAGGAGATCCCATTGGTTCGATGATTTTACTTGGCTTGGGTTATAAAAAGCTAAGTATGAATGCGACCAATATGGGTAAAATCAAATATCTTATTAATAATATACAGATGTTTGAATTAGAAGCGTGCATTGAATTGGCACTACAAGCGGGTAGTGGTGCGGAGATACGGACTATTTTTGTTAACTTTTTAGATAAAAAAGGACTCGGTGGTTTTGTCCGAGCAGGGAAGTAACGGTTATCCACTCTCATGCATTATTGAAGTCTTGTCAGGGGGACTCATTATGTTAGCGGGCATGTAACGCTTGTACTAAAAGCACCTCGTTCTTTATCCTAGCGAGAGAAAATTAGCCTAGCTAATCGCGCTAGAAAATCATCATCTTACACCTTTATCGCGTGCCCGAGCGAGTACTCACAAAGTATTATCTTGAGTAACAGAGAGATAAAAGGGCTGCTAATATTCCACTGCACTTCGTCAGGTTAAGAAAATAATCAATATAATTTTAGCGTAGCGATTCTATAATGAGCAGGCAATTGTTATTATTCATTTACTTTTCCCAACAGAGCATCTAAATGTCTTCTTCAAATTTTGTTTTACCGATCATTGATCCTATCGCAATTAGCATTGGGCCTCTTGATATTCGGTGGTATGGATTAATGTACCTAGTTGGTTTCTTATTTGCATTTTGGATGGCGAATCGTCAATGCGATCAATCCAATGGTGTATGGACTCGAGAGCAAGCGAGTGACTTACTTTTTTATGGTTTTATGGGGGTTATTCTAGGAGGGCGTGCGGGTTACGTCTTCTTCTACCAATTTCCAATGTTTTTAGAAAATCCTCTGTACCTGTTTAGAATTTGGGAAGGGGGCATGTCCTTTCATGGTGGTGTTGTTGGTGTATTCTGTGCGGTGCTTTTTTACGCCTTAAAAAACAAACGTTCTATTTTAGCCGTGGGTGATTTTCTTATGCCATTGTTGCCTGTCGGTTTAGGTGCGGGACGTATTGGTAACTTTATCAATTCAGAGCTTTGGGGGCGTGTTACCGATTCGCCATTTGGTATTGTTTTTTACAATGCAGGACCTTTACCACGGCATCCTTCACAACTGTATGAATTTGCACTGGAAGGCGTAGTACTGTTCATTATACTGATGGTCTTTACCCGAAAACCACGTCCTGTTGGGGCGGTTGTTGGTCTGTTTTTCTTCAGTTACGGTATTTTCCGAATTATTGTAGAATTTGCACGTGAGCCCGATGCTCACCTTGGTTTCTTAACTTTCGGATTAACCATGGGGCAGATACTTTCACTGCCGATGGTCATCATCGGTATCGCATTACTGGGCTACGGATACCTCACTAAAAAATAAAAATAGGGTCTCTCTTTTTGGTTTAAATTGAGCTCAATCGCCACTGCAAAAAAGTTGTTAATACCCTATTAGTGAACGTTATTTTCCTTTAGTTGACAAACCCTGTTTAGTGACTCCCCCATTTTTTTGGGGAATAACTAAACAGAAAAGGGATACTTTATTGACTCATGATGTTCATAGCCACTGACTGAAAAATCGTCCAGTGTTACCCATGTTTCTATATCTTCTAAGGTTTTTATTTTAGGGTTAATATGCAATTGTGGCGATGCAAAAGGGGTGCGTTTTAGCTGTACATCTTGCATTAATGCCAGTTGATCTTCATAGATATGTGCATTAATAATTTTATGGTAGGCCTTGCCCGGTTTTAATCCGGTTATCTGTGCCATCAATGCTAATAGTGTAAATACCTGCACTTGGTTGAAATTTAAACCCAGTGGCACATCACAAGAACGTTGGTAACTGTTCAAATAAAGATAACCCTCTAAGATAGAAAACTGGTGTTGGAACATACAGGGTCTTAAACAACCTAAATGGAAAGACGCAGGATGGTAAAAGGTGATGATTTCGCCCCTATCATCAATTCCTTTTGATAAGTTTTCAACCACTTTTTGGACTAAATCTAAACTGCCACCATCGGGCTTTGGAAAGTTTCGAGCCACTGCGCCATAAACAAAGCCCATATCATCTTCACCTTTACGGTGTGGGTTGTTTAGCCAAGCAGTATTATCGTTAGCATTGGCATTCCAAGTATTACAACCAATCGCTCGGAAATCAGCAGCATTATTGTAGCCACGTAAATAGCCAAGCAGCTCCGCGATAGCTGCTTTCCAAAAGCTTTTTCGTGTGGTGATTAATGGAAATTCATTACGATCAACATGATAAGTTGAGTCCGCGTTGATAATAGTAAGGCAACGTTTTCCGGTTCTCTCATTTTTAACCCACTTACCTTGTTCAACGATTCTTCGGCTTAAATCTAAATATTGCTTCATCTATTTCATTGCTCTTAAATTGAAGGGGGATACACTCCTTTATTTTAACATTTAAGCTTATAATTTCAAAAGATAATGATTTGTGGCGTTATCGCGGGTGTGATTGCTTTTGTTTAGATTGATTTAGTTGCTTAATATTACTCTCTGATTAATATTTGAAATTTGATGGGCTTTGGAACCGCCCTGTTATTTCTGACCAATATTCGTACCGATTACAGGTATATCTCTCTATTCTGACTTAATTTTTGAGCGACATAAAGGAGTTCAATTCGTGCATGTTCAATATCTTCGATGTGATGATGTACCGTTGCTGAATTTAATGTCATATATGGAATGGTCAGTACTGCCATGACGTCATCCTGTACGCCTAATATGGGCACACTGATGTTTGTCACTCCAGAAATTTGTGGGCTCACTCCCGCGAAGTAGCCTTTCTTAACGGTTTCTTTTATATGGCTTAAGGTGTTTTGTATTTCATCTTTGCTTGCGTCAATTTTACTGAGAATGGCTTGTCTTTTATCTTCAACACTAAAGCTTAGCAAGGCGACACCCGATCCCGAGGCACAAATATCCAAAGATGCCCCAAGGCGTAATCCAAATCCCATTTTATAGGGGCTTTCCGAGCGAGCAATCACGATAAGCTCACCATTTTTGTAGCGACTTAAGTGGCAGGATTGATTCAATTTCAGACTCAACTTTTCCATAAGTGGTTGAGCTCGCTTTAAAAGTTGTGCTACAGGTGGATGCTGGTTTGACAGGGCAAACATCTTAAGGGTCATCGAATAAACGGAAGAGTCATTGTCAAACTCAATATACTGCTTGTCGATGAGCACAGATAGCATACGAAAAATTTCATTGACGCTACGCTCTAATTTTTCAGCTATCTGCTTTTTAGTTAAAGGCTCTTCCTCGAAAGCTAAGAGCTCTAAGATTTCGAGCCCTTTCTCAAGTGCAGGGGCTCGGTACTCCGTTTTTTTTTCAGTTGTCATGCTATTACTTATATTGTTGTTTAGTGGAATTTGTTTCATTGCTTTTTTTTGACCACCAAAATAAAACGTCACTAATGCGCAGTGTTATACCAAAGGAATTAATTAAGTGATCAAGCATTACGCAGGAAAAATTATCACTAACAAGGCGAGAGTTGCAGGAGATAGTTATCCTCACTTCAAGACTCACAACGTAGGTAGGGTTAATTTTAACAACTAAGGCTGATCACCTTGTTAGTTCTTTTGGTATTATCAAACGCGTTATTTAATGAGTCCCATCATCTCTGGAATCATCATGGATATTGCCGGTATGAAAGTAACCAGCATCAGTACCGCGAAAATCATAAGGAAAAAGGGTAGCAGTGTTTTGATCACCTCATCAATACTAATACCGCTGACCTTGCAACCAGTAAATAAAATAGGACCAACAGGTGGTGTTATGGTGCCTAATGATAAATTAAATACCAGTAAAATACCAAACTGAACAGGATCCATGCCTAAATTCATACAAATAGGAAGAAAGATGGGCGTAAATATCAACACTGCTGGTGTTGGATCCATAAAAGTACCAATAAACAGTAGGATCACATTAATAATCAAAAGTATTAGAATTGGATTATCGGTCAGTGTTAGTAATGAGTCCGCAATCATTCCTGGGATCTGAGTAAATGCCATTACCCAAAACCTCATAGATCCTTCAGTTGCTGTCTACACACCACCAAGGATCTCAATAGCAATAATTATAAAGAGAGGCGTGGGGCTACCTCTATTATAACTTTAACCGCGTTAGCTAACGGTCATGTGTTGTCTTGCGATATAGCCACGAGATTCAGTCATCATGCCGTAACAAATATCGCCGTCATAGGTAAAATTATTGTTAACGTATTAAATTCATGTCGACAAAATCCATATCGTCAAAGGTTTGATTTTCGCCTAGCATTCCCCAAATAAAACTGTAATTTTGAGTGCCACAACCTGAGTGAATAGACCAACTCGGAGAAAGGATGAGCTGCTTATCTCGTACTACAATGTGGCGTGTTTCACTCGGCTCTCCCATGAAGTGAAAAACA
>JBAHZV010000048.1:0-12785 GCA_037132845.1 Psychromonas sp. | reverse complement strand
TTGTAATTAATTTATTTTCAATTTCTGGCGCGACGGGTTTACCTTCTAAGAAGTCATCAATTTGATCGTAAGTCATGCCCAGTGCAATCTCATCTTCAAGTTGTGGTTGATCTTCTTCTAAATCCGCTGTTGGTGCTTTTTTAACTAACAAAGTGGGTGCGCCAAGGTATGCTGCCAATGCGCGGACTTGGCGTTTATTCAGACCAAATAATGGTGCTAAATCACAAGCACCATCACCATGTTTCGTGTAAAAACCGGTAATATTTTCTGCACTATGATCGGTGCCAACGACCAAACCACCCGTTAAGCCAGCAATTTCATACTGTGCAATCATACGCATACGTGCTTTTACATTGCCTTTTACAAAATCAAGAGGAGTCTTGTCTGCAAGTTTTACGGTGCTCTCTTGTAAGCCCGTGAGTGTATTACTGTGAATGCCATCTGCACCCGTTTGTATATTAACGGTTACGTTATGTGAGGGCTGAATAAACTGCAATGCAAGCTGTGCTTCGTCTTCATCTTTTTGAATTGCGTAGGGTAGTCGCACTGCAATAAATTGGTATTGTTCGGTTTTTCCCGAAGCATTAAGTTGCTCAACTGCCAACTGGCATAGGCGGCCTGCGGTACTGGAATCAACACCGCCACTAATTCCTAATACTAGTGTGTGGCAATATGCTTGTTGTAGTTTATTTTTAATGAAATTGATACGCGTTTGAATTTCAGATGCTATATCTATACTGGCTAAGACGCGCATTTCTTTTAATATTTGTTGTTTCATTAAATTCAGCCTAATTTTTAAGAATGAGTAAGCACTTATCTTATCGTTATCGTCGTCATCAATCAAAGTGCTTTTTAACTATCCAAGGTACAACATAATGATACCTATTGTTAATCCTTAAATAACGACTGCTTAAGGAAGACTACAATGTTAAAAGTTGTTTTAGTAACTTGTTGGATATGCAGTGATGTGGCTATTAAAGGCTAACTAATTAATAATAAACACAGATAAATGTTATTTATTCTTCGCTGTTAGCTAAAAAGTCGCTAAAATAGTTTTATTATTTTCTGAAATAGATGGAATTTTCATTATGGCCTTAAGTGTTGTTATTCTTGCCGCTGGTAAAGGCACTCGTATGTGTTCTCGCCTACCAAAAGTACTACATAAAATTGCCGATAAACCGATGCTACAACATGTTATCGATACGGTAAAAGGTGTTGGCTCTACAAATATTCACCTTATTTACGGACATGGTGGCGCGCAAATACAAGCTGCCATCAATGAGCCTCAGCTTAACTGGATAGAGCAAACAGAGCAGTTAGGAACAGGTCATGCGATGCAAATAGCACTGCCTCATTTTAGAGAAAATGAAAAAATATTAATGGTCTACGGCGATGTGCCACTCTTATCAACACAAACCTTGCAAAAATTGATCGATATACAACCTGTAGGGGGAATTGGTCTCTTAACTGTGCATCTTGATGATCCGAGTGGTTATGGACGTATTGAGCGTACTGATAATGAAGTCAGCGCGATTGTGGAGCAGAAAGACGCGACCCCAGAGCAGCGTGAAATTAAAGAGGTCAATACGGGAATTTTAGTGGCAGATGCAATGGATTTACGTAACTGGCTACCTGCGCTCAGTAATAATAATGCGGCGGGTGAGTATTATATTACCGATATTATTAAAATGGCCCATCAACAGGGAGGAGGTATTTGTGCTGTCCATCCATCAAGCTCAGTTGAAGTTGAAGGGGTGAATAACCGTTTGCAACTGGCTAATTTAGAGCGTGCTTATCAGCGACAACAAGCTGAAAAACTATTATTGTCGGGGGTGATGTTACGTGATCCTACGCGTTTTGACTTGCGTGGAGAGCTCACCTGTGGCATGGATGTTGATATTGATATTAACGTTATCATTAAGGGTAATGTAAGCCTCGGTAATGGCGTTGTGGTCGGGGCGAACTGTATTCTAATTGATTGTGATATTGCTGATGATGTAGTCATTCAAGCTAACTCGATTATTGAATCGAGTGTTATTGGTGCGCGGTCAAGCATCGGTCCTTTTGCGCGTATTCGTCCGCAAACTGTGCTGAAAGAAAATGTGCATATTGGTAACTTTGTTGAAGTTAAAAAATCGACATTAGGTAAAGGGACTAAGTGTGGTCATCTGACTTACTTAGGCGATAGCATTATTGGTGAGCGTGTTAATGTCGGTGCGGGTGTGATTACCTGTAATTATGATGGCGCGAATAAATTCCAAACAATAATAGGTGATGATGTCTTTTTAGGCAGTGATTGTCAGCTTATTGCACCTGTGACTATCGGTAATGGTGCGACGACGGCAGCCGGTACAACCGTGGTTAATGATGTGCCTGAAAAGGCATTAGGTCTGGCACGTGTGAAACAGCGCAATATCAGTAATTGGCCTCGCCCGATTAAAAAACCATCAGTTTAATTAATCTTATATTTAGCCTGATCAGCATTGATTAGGCTTTTTTGTCTGTATTTTATCGATAAACAGGCACAAAAAAGGGGACTTAACAGTCCCCTACAATGAGATTAACAGTAAAAATTAATCTTTTTTGATGTTTAATTGGCGCTTACAAACATAAACACTTTCAAGATGCTTAAGGGTTTTCTCTGGCATGCCTTTTGGAAGTTCAATGGTTGAATAATCATCATTAAGTTTGATATCACCAATAAAACGACTATTAATATTTGCTTCATTAGCGATAGCACCAACGATGTTTTTAACCTGTACACCATGTGAACGGCCAACATCTAAACGGTATGTTTCTAGCTCAACATCTGTTGGACGACCACGACCACGCGGTTTATCTCCACCACGTTCGTTGCGATCACCACGGTCTCCGCGACTACGGTCATTGCGATCATTGCGATCACTGTGTCCACGATCACGTCCACGGCTATTACGATCACCACGGTCAAAACTACGATCGTTTGAACGAGGCTCAACAAATTTTTCTTCTACTGGTTGCAACGGTTTCTCTTTTTGAGCTAAGAAAAGTAACGCAGCCGCTAGATCTAAATCATCAATTTCAGTATTGTTTTCTATTTGTTCAAATAAAGTACGGTAGAAAGTAAGATCTTCACTTTCACAAACTGAGAATAGTTTTGTTTGGAAGCTTTCAATACGTGTTTTGGTTACTTCATCACGTGTTGGTAGGTCCATAATTGTGATTTCTTGACGTGTAGCACGTTCAATTGCTTTTAATAAACGACGTTCACGAGGCGAGGCAAATAAAATGGCTTTACCCTTACGACCAGCACGGCCAGTTCGACCAATACGGTGAACATAAGATTCAGTATCTGTTGGGATATCGTAGTTAACAACTAAGCTGATACGCTCTACATCGAGACCTCGCGCCGCTACATCTGTCGCCACTAAAATGTCTAAACCACCGGATTTGATACGTGCGATAGTACGTTCACGTGTTTGCTGATTCATATCACCATTTAATGCTGCACTGCGGTAACCGCGTGCTTCTAATCGTTCTGCTAATTCAACGGTTGCTGTTTTAGTACGTGCAAAGATAATTGCACCATCAAATTCTTCTGTTTCCAACATACGTGTTAATGCGTCAAGTTTATTAACACCACGTACAATCCAACATTTCTGTTCAATATTTTCAACGGTTGATGTTTTTGCTTTGATCTTAACTTCCGTTGGGTCGTTCATGTAACGTTTAGTAATACGTTTAATTTGATCAGGCATTGTTGCTGAAAAAAGTGCGGTTTGATGCTTTTCTGGCATATCTTTCATGATCGTTTCAACATCATCGATGAAACCCATGCGTAACATTTCATCTGCTTCATCTAAGACTAATGTGGTTAGTCCTGATAAATCTAATGTTTTACGTTTAAGATGATCCATAATACGACCAGGTGTACCAACCACCACCTGTGGACCACGGTTTAATTGCTTGAACTGAATGTTATAACTTTGACCGCCGTAGATTGGCATTACGTGGAAACCACGTAAATGACGCGAGTAGCTTTGAAAAGCTTCAGCGACTTGAATCGCTAATTCACGTGTTGGCGCTAAGACTAAAACCTGTGGTTTTTTAATTGCTAAATCGATATTTGCTAAGAGTGGCAGTGCAAAAGCACCTGTTTTACCCGTACCAGTTTGCGCAAGACCTAATACATCTTGACCTTTTAATAGCAATGGGATTGTTTGTGCTTGAATTGGAGAAGGTACTTCATAACCCATCTCAGCAACCACTTTAGTTAGTTCTTCTGGTAAGTTTAAGTCATTAAAAGTAATGGCGTTTTCTGTTGTTTTTGACTCTGACATAGAGGCCTCATGATTTCGTATAAATTCTGTGTTTTAGCGAAGCATAAACACTTCGATCCAGCATATACCTACGTCACCTCAATCGCTCCAACGTAAGTTGAAACCATTTAATAATTCTCGCGTGTAATTTAAGCAAACGTAATTACGCGTAGTAGGTTTAATCTGAAGATTTCGTAACGATCTTATTGTGATCCAATTACGAGGTGGCGCATTCTACTTGATCTGCATATAAAATGCTCGCATTATTTGATGTTAACCACAAATTAGGTAAAATAATTACTTTTTTCTTGTTTATTAAGGTGCATTGAGGTTCGAAAAATAATGATAATTATCACCTAACTGTTTATTATTACTCTCATATTTTAAGGGGAATCATTTGACAACAGAGAATCAAAAAATAACTGTGACCTATGGGGTGGGGATGTTGGTATCTGCATTATTAGGCTCTGGAGTATTTATTATTCCAGCAATTGCCGCATCGGTTGCGGGCAGTTGGTCATTATTAGCTTGGTTAATGATGGGGTTACTGATATTACCGATTGTATTTACTTTTGCTGCATTAGGGAGAAAATATCCTCATGCGGGTGGTACGGCCTATTTTGTACAACTCGCTTTTGGTGACAAAGCCGCACGCATTGTCAGTTGGCTATTTATTTGGGTTGTCGCACTCGGTGCACCAGTCATTGCTATTACCGGTGCCAATTTTTTAGTCAATGGTTTAACATCCATCGGTTTGATTGACGGGGCAACACAGAACACCTTATTTATTTGTGCGTTGTTAATGTTATTTTTATCGTTATTTTTTAATCTATTTGGCTTGAAATCTGCCGCTATTATTCAAACTTTATTAAGTGTGTGCATTGTCAGTTGTCTGGTCTTTGTCTCACTTAACAGTCAATACTCACAACCTTTTCACCTGCCTGATACGCCTTTTAACTTATCCGCACTCGGGCTGAGCGCAAGTTATATTCTTTGGTGCTTTTTAGGCATTGAAGCCATTGCACATTTAGCCAATGATTTCAAAAATCCGCATCGTGATTTTCCGCTTACAATTATTATTGGCATTGTCATCACTCTCATTGTTTATAGCTTGATAAGCTTGAGTCTATTACAAATGCATTTTTATGGGGATGAGTCTGCGAACCTTAATTCAGTGATTGATTTGGTTAAATTAAGCTTGGGTAATAAGGGGTATATGTTTGTTTCTTTTGCGGGGTTTTTAACCTGTTATATTTCTATTAGCCTTTATTTTGTTGGTTTTTCTCGATTGTTATTAAGCATGGCGAAACAACAGCAAATACACTCTGTTTTTGCACAAACAAATCGCTTTTCAGTTCCCTGTTGGGGATTGCTCTGTGCCGTTTTAATCACTGCAGTGATGTTATTAAATTATCGCTATTCAGATTTAAATTTAGAAGGTTTGATAGCTTATGCAAACGGCCTGTTTATCTTGATTTATTTAGGGGCAGCGCTTGCGGGTATAAAACTATTAGTTAACTATCAGAAAGGGTTGGCAATCTTTGCGAGCATTACCTGTTTATTCTTGTTTGTTTCATTAGGAAAACATGTTGTTTTTGCACTGCTACTACTTTTATTACTCGCTACTTATTATCGTTTAAAAAAGTAAAAAGAGAAGCAAGGCTTCTCTTTTTTATGGCGAGTTATGTTTTAATTTGAATGCAGATTACTTATAGAACGAGTGCTCACCACTTTGATGTTCGGTAATATCACGCACTGCATTCAGTTCGCCAGAAAACTCTTCTAACAACTCTTTTTCTATGCCATCTTTGAGTGTTAAATCGACCTGAGAACAACCATTACAACCACCGCCAAATTCAATCACCGCCACTAAATCGTCAGTTAATTCGATTAATTTTATAAAACCACCATGGCTGGCAAGTTGTGGGTTGATTTGTATTTGAATGACATACTCAATGCGTTCAATAAGTGGAGCATCTTCTTTTACTTTACGCATTTTTGCATTGGGTGCTTTTAACGTTAGTTGTGTTCCGGTATCTTCTTCTACAAGGTCGATAAAGGCTTCTTCTAAAAAAGGTAGGCTCACTTCATCAACTAAAGCATCAAAACCGGTGTAATTGAAACGTGTATCGCTACCTTCAGCCGCTTCAGGCGGGCAATAAGACACGCCACACTCTGCTTTAGGTGTGCCAGGGTTAATAACAAAGATGCGGATGCATGTCCCCTCTTTTTGTGGCTCTAATAACTTTTCAAAGTGTGCTTCTGCGCTTGGAGTTATTTCAATCATTTTTCTGCCTTTGGTTAAACTTGAGTTATTTAGTAGGCTATTATACTCCTTATCATTTCAGATGCAAAAAGTAGCAGGTCATGATAACCGAGATATTCATCGATAAACAATAAAAACAAACAGTTAAAAATGTAATTCTATCAGTTTGTTAACTATTTATACTTGTGCTTCTATTGGTGTGGCGCTTAATTATTTGTATAATGAAGTACGGCAAATGCAAAAAATAATGATGTCATTCACTCCTTTCTCTTTTAATACCCTGCACAAACTATTGAGAGTCGCGCCCGTCGTCACTACATCATCGATAATAATAACATTCTTGCCGGTTAATATTTGTGCTGACGTTTCATTGTAAATAAATGCTCCTTTTAAATTATCTTGCCTTTTCGTGACAGACAACCCCTCTTGAGGTATGGTTTTTTTGATGCGCACTATTTGTTTTTCTAACAGAGGAATGTGTAACTTTTTATGTAACCGTTCACAAATTATTTGTGCTTGGTTGAATCCTCGTTGTCGCAGTTTTTGAGGATGAAGTGGTACCGCTAATAATAGATCAAATTGTAATAGTTGTTCCTTTGTATAACGCAGTAGAATAGACTTTAACAACAGGTAAGCGAGTAACTCTCCAGTGATCAATTGTTGTTGATATTTTAATTGCTTGATCAGTGTCGACAATGGTTTTGTGTAATCACCCAGCGCATGAATATGGTTAAATAAGTAATTTTTTGTTAAACAGTCCCCGCAATAATCTGCATTTTTGTGTAAGGGTAAAGCACAATGTAGGCAGTAATTTCGATTACTCAGTATGCTTTTTTCACAATCTAAACAGATCAGCTTATTATTACTGGATAAAGCACAGACTAAGCATTGTGCAGGCAGTAAAGCTTCTATAAATCGTTCACATTGTTGTGTTATAAAATTTAAAATGAGATTTTCGCTCGTCAAGGAGTATTAAACAGTGAGTATAGAGCAAAGACTACATTGCCACGTTGTGGGTCAGGGACCTGCGCTGGTTTTAATACATGGCTGGGGCGTTAATGCGGCTGTTTGGGAGCCTGTTGTTGAAACATTAAGTGCTCATTTCTGTTTGTATCTTGTTGACTTGCCAGGGTTTGGCGAGAGCCCACCATTAGATGATTATTCCTTAAAGTCTATTAGTGAAGCGATTCTTGCGGTGCTTCCTGAGTCCGCAATTTGGTGTGGTTGGTCATTAGGTGGCTTAATTGCAACCTATGCGGCAATAAATTACCCCCAAAAAATCACTAAAATCATCCAAGTTTCTAGTTCAATTAAATTTGTTGCAGATTTAAAATGGCCAGGTGTCGATGTATCAGTCTTTGATCATTTTTTATTCGGATTGCAAAGCCATCCTCAAAAAACATTAACTCGCTTTATCGCATTGCAGGCAATGGGTTGTGCAACTGCACGTCAAGACAGCAGTCTTTTTAAAAAGTTGCTCAGTGGAAGTAAAGCGCCTGATCATGAGGCGTTGCTAGCCGGGCTTAAATTGTTATCTGAATCTGATTTGCGCCCATCCTTCGCGCGGTTATGCCAACCCTGTTTATCCCTCTTTGGTAAATTTGATACTTTAGTGCCACTGCAAACAAGTCAAGAGATGGCACTCCTTGCACCTACTTTACAACTACAAGTGTTCGAAAAGTCATCTCACGCACCTTTTATTAGTGAAAGCGCGTTATTTTGCCAAACAATCATTGACTTTATTGCTGATTAAATTTTAACCAGTCGCGTTATTTATGTTATAATGATGTTATACATTTATCACTCTTTCATTTTAGTCAAGGTTATTTATGGATGTTCGTTCTGCGTTTAATTCTGGCCTAACTGGCTTTCAAGATGCATCTGCACAGCTGAGTAACGCAAGTTCTCGGATCGCCCAAGCGGGCATAGCAGAAAAAAGTATGGCGAATGCTCAGTCACAGCCATCGGAGATGATCTCTCCCTCTGCTGAGCGAACATCCATCTCTCTTACCACTGAGCTTATCAACTTAAAAATAGCTGAATTAGACGCTAAAAGTGCTGTTAATGTGATCAAAACCGCTGATGAGATGCTTGGTACGTTAATTGATACCAGCGTGTAACCATTATGGTTAATATTATTGCCGCCATTCCTCCCGCAATTGGTGCTCCGTTTCACCCCCCTACGGAAGCCTTACAACATGATAATTTAATCAAACCTATTATTCCTAAAACAGAAGTCATCGCCTCTTATACAAAATTGCGAGACGATGATGAAACGCCTCGCTTTTCTTCTCAAATGCACAGTATTGTTCAAGATGAAAATGAACAGATGAATGAAAATGAAGAACAGCAACAGCAACAGCAAACAAATGCAGAGCAGCGACGATTGAATTTTTTTTCGAAAAAGGGGCGAGTAGAGGATTATCATGAGAGTAAAGAGTTAGAAATAATGCAGAATTTTGGACTGTCTATCTTGGTTATTCAGGGAAAATATAATAGTGCAGTAAGGCCTATTCTGGATCCGACTATCGATTACTTTTTATAAAAAAGGGCTGTTATTCAGCCCTCACTGATACTTGTTGTTAGTGACTACCACCACAGCAACTATCACTTTCTGCATGTTTATTCGCATCACCACCACAACAGCTATCGCCTTCTGCATGTTTACTCGCATCCCCACCACAACAGCTATCGCCTTCTGCATGTTTACTCGTCTCACCGCCACAGCATCCACCTTCAGCATGGAGATGGCCGTGCGCAAGCTCTTCTTCAGTTGCTTCACGGATTGCGACCACTTCGCCGACGAATTGTAATGCCATACCTGCTAATGGATGATTTGCATCAATGCTGACATTATCATCATTCACTTCAGTCACTTCAACCGTACGCGGACCTTGGTCAGTCTCTGCTTGAAAGGACATACCCACTTCAATTGCGTCAATACCTTCGAATAACGTAAGGGGTACTTGCTGTACTAATTCTTCTTTAAATTCACCGTAAGCATCTTTTGCTTCAAGACTCAGATCAAATTTATCGCCAATTTTTTTTCCTGCAAGTTCTGCTTCAAGACCCGGCACTAAATAACCCGTACCTTGAATAAACTCAAGTGGCGTACCATTTTCAGTGCTATCCAGCGCATTACCATCAATTTCAGTTACGCTAAAATGAATTGATACCACTAAATCATTTGCAATTTTCATTTTACTTCTCACTATTTTTCAGCGGGATCAAAAACACCAATTATTTGTTCGAATTGGCGTGTTGCTGCTGTTGCTTGTTTAGGCGTTTGCGTTTTTGTAAACCCACAAGACACACAGATTAATGTTTCTACCGCATTTTCTAGTGTCAGCGCGACGCTGTCAAGTTTGTTGCATTTTGGACACGTCGCCCCTGCAATAAAGCGTTTTTTATTTTTTGCTAAAGTCATTCGGATTTCTGCCTTTGAGATGATGTGTTTATGGTAATCAAATAAATTTTCATTGCTATGAGCTATAGCTCAACTTTATAAAATTAGTTATTATCCACTTTCCAATATTACAGAGAAAATTATTTATGATTGTTGCAACTAATATCGAATGTATCCGTGGTGGCAAAATATTATTAAAAAATGCCAGTGCAACAATCAATCCACACCAAAAGGTGGGGTTAGTGGGGGCAAACGGTTGCGGTAAATCGAGTTTTTTTACCCTATTAAAGCAAGAAACACAGGTGGATGCTGGTGAATTAACCATTCCTCAGCATTGGCGATTAGCCAGTGTGGATCAAGAAACGCCGGCCCTTGATAAAAATGCATTACAATATGTTATTGATGGTGATCGTGATTTCAGGCGTTTGCAAGTAAAACTCCGCGAAGCAGAAACTGCGGATAACGGCACAAAGATAGCTGAAATGCATATTTTATTAGATAATGCTGGTGGTTATACCATTGAATCACGTGCAGCAGAACTGCTTGCAGGACTCGGGTTTAGTGAACAAGCACAAGGGCGGTCAGTTTGTGATTTCTCGGGTGGTTGGCGCATGCGTTTAAACTTAGCACAGGCATTGCTTTGCCCTTCGGAGCTATTGCTTCTTGATGAACCCACCAACCATCTTGATTTAGATGCGGTTATCTGGCTTGAAAAATGGTTACGCCAATATCAAGGTACATTAATACTTATTTCTCATGATCGGGACTTTATCGATAGCATTGTGGATAAAATTATCCATATTGAACAAAATCAACTACATGAATATACCGGTAACTACACCAGCTTTGAACGACAACGTGCTGAAAAATTAGCACAGCAACAATCTTCTTATGAGAAACAACAAACTCAAATGGAGCATATGCAAAGCTATATTGACCGTTTTCGTTATAAAGCCAGTAAAGCCAAACAAGCGCAAAGTCGCATTAAAGCACTGGAAAAAATGGAGCAGTTATTGCCTGCGCACCTCGATAATCAATTTAGTTTTTCATTTCGAGAGCCTGACGCGTTACCGTTACCTTTGTTAACGATGGAGAAAGTCAGTGCTGGTTATGATGACTTACTCATTTTGGATCAGATAAAATTGAACTTGGTACCAGGAAGCCGCATTGGTTTATTAGGGCGTAATGGCGCAGGTAAATCTACCCTTATTAAATTGCTTTCAGAGCAGCTTCAACCTAAGTCAGGCAAGTTAGAAATAAACCCTAATGCAAGGATTGGTTATTTTGCACAGCACCAATTAGAATTTCTACGCTTAGATGAAACTCCATTACAGCACTTAGCGCGTTTAGCACCTGAGGAAAAAGAGTTAGCACTGCGTAATTTTTTGGGAAGTTTCGGTTTTCAGGGAGATAAAGCACTGGATCTGGTCGCGCCATTCTCAGGTGGTGAAAAGGCGCGCTTAGTCTTGGCACTTCTTGTCTGGCAAAAACCGAACTTATTATTACTTGATGAGCCAACCAATCACCTTGATTTGGAGATGCGTCATGCATTAACGATTGCACTGCAAGCATTTGAAGGTGCGATGGTGATTGTTTCGCATGACAGACACTTATTACGTACGACTACGGATGAACTGTATTTAGTACATGATAAAAAAGTAGAACCTTTTGCAGGTGATTTAGATGATTATCATCAATGGCTATCCGACCAACAGCGTATTGAAAAACAATCGTTACAAAATATTGAAAAAACAACCTCAGCCAACGTAAATCGTAAAGATAAAAAAAGGTTAGAAGCGGAATTTCGTAAGCGTTTAACACCTTATAAAAAACAATTAAGCAGCTCAGATAAAGAGATGGATAGTTATTCTGCTCGACTGACTGCAATAGAGGAAAAATTAGGGGATAGCACGGTATATGATCAAGCAAATAAAAAACTGCTGACTGAATTATTAAGGGAGCAGGGTGAAGTCAAAATGCTACTTGAAGAATCAGAGATATTGTGGATGGATGCACAAGAGCAAATAGAGAGATTACAGTCAGATTTTGAAGCATAACCGCTATCAGCTTGGGTATAATCACTACAGAATGTATATATATAAAAGGAAGTAAAATGAGCTTTGAAACAAATGAGTACTTTAATGGTAATGTAAAGTCTATTGCATTCCAAAGTGAAACATTACCGGCAACTGTTGGTGTAATGGAAGTGGGTGATTACACCTTTGGTACTATTGATAAAGAATACATGACAGTTGTTAGTGGAAGCTTAACGATTAAGTTTGCTGATGCCAGCGAATGGAAAACATTTAATACGGGTGAAACGTTTGCAGTCGTGGCAAATTCTAGCTTCGACGTTAAAGTAACAGTGCAAACCGCTTACCTTTGCCTATACGAAAAATAAACGCTTGCTAAAAATATTAAAAAGGGCTCAGCTTTTTTTTCGAATAGGCTCACTCTTATAATGGCGTCGATAATGGCTACATATTTATGCTTAGTGAATCTATCAAAGGGTTTAAGTGATAAAAGCGCATGAAATAAACGCGCTTTGTTTGCTATTTAAGCACTTAATTATTTAATTGAAATAATCGTTAATAAACGCTTGCCAATGCTTCTTAACTCCCTATAATGCGACCCCACAGACACGGTGACTAGCGCAAGTTACTGACCGAGTTTAGAACCCATAAACTCCTTGAGTTTAAGTTGAAAATAAGTTTAAAACTTATCGTTGACAAGGTTCACAGGTAGCGTATTATACGCACCTCGCCGAAAGGCACGCTCTTTAACAATTTAATCAAACAATCTGTGTGAGCATTGA
>JBAHZV010000126.1:0-10959 GCA_037132845.1 Psychromonas sp. | reverse complement strand
AGTGCCTTTGCCAATACTTTCGCTAATGTGATTAACTGTAACTCATCGCAAAGACCAAAACGCAGTGCATCATTTTCATCACTAAGGCGCACATACACAGCGTGCAAACAAAGCTTTTTATATAATGCACTCGCATCAGTTAAAAAAATAGTGATAAATAATGCGTTACTTTCAATGCGTTGCATTGAAAAGTATTGTTGAAGTAATTGCTCTTGTTTTATACTTTGTTTTTGCAAACGCGTAATTTGTGTTTGTTGCCAACACTTATCGTTCAATGCTTGCTCGGCAATATATAAAGCGACACTGTTTACAGACCATGGTCCATTACTCTCTTGTATCAGCTCACACCACTTTTTACTGCTACAAACAAAACCAATACGCAACCCCGCAAGGCCAAAAAACTTACCAAAAGAACGTAATACAATCACGTCTTCACTGTCATCCTTTAACTGTGTGACGAAGCTAAATTCTGGTGGAAATATATCCGCAAAGGCTTCGTCGATAATGAGCAGTGCTTGTTGGTATCGACACTGTTGCTGTAAAATTTTTAATGCGTCAATGCTAAAAGTATCGGTCAGTGGATTATTAGGGTTAATGACCACCACGACACTCAAGTGTTCAATATCAGTCGGTAATACTTTCTGATAAAAATGTAATTGATATCCCGCTTGTTGCCAAGCTTGCTGATGTTCTTTGTAACCCACTTTGGGTAAATAAACATGTTTTGTGCTAGCTGTTATACCTTTATTTTGCGCATTCCATAGTTGCGGTAGTTTTTCAATTAGTTGCTGACTGCCAGCTAATGGCCAACAATGTAAGGCTTGATAATAATGTTGAGCAGCTGCCATCAGACTTGTTGATACCGTCGGTAAATTTTGCCAAATTTTAAGGGGAATATGTGCGACTGGATAACTAAAAGGTGCAATACCAGTGGAAAGATCTAACCACTCCTTTTCTGGAATTTGATATTGTTGTGCAACCCTTGAGAGTTGCCCACCATGTAAAATAGCCATGTTATTTATCATCTCTTTTTTATTAGTTAAGGCGTTTGCCTATTATATTGATGCTCGGTTGGTTGCATATTAGGTGCTGATATATATCCATGTTACCTCAATATATTTTGTCAGGCGCGTGCTCGGTTTTAGATAAGTTGGTAAATAAAGACCACAACTAACCACAACAAGACTGCTTGTTTGATTAATATTAAACTTTCTCTAATGTGTTTTTTTTGGACCACATCACCTTCACCTAATTGTGGCGAATGAATGGTTTTACCAAAATATTCAGCTTTCCCCCCTAAACAAACATTTAACACCGTCGCCCCCGATGCCATCACCCAGCCACCATTATGGCTTTTATAATCTTGGCTTTGACGATAAGCATTGACCAATGACCGTGTGCCTCTGCGTTTAAATAAACCAATAAAAACAAATAATAAGGTCGTTATTTTAGCGCTTACAAAACCTAAAATATCATCTAAGCGTGCACTGAATTTACCAAAATAATTAAATCGAGTGGTGCGATAACCCCACATGGCATCCAAAGTATTACTTAAACGATGCATGATCACCAAAGGCGCACCACCGATAACAAAATAGATAAGAGTGGCGGTGACCCCGTCATGGCCATTTTCAAGCATCGACTCGGTGGTGGCACGGCTGATCGCTTGGGTATCTAATTCACGGGTATCACGGCTAACAATGTACGCACAATAGTGTTGTGCTTGGGTGAGGTTATTGGCATGTAGAGGATCATAAATTTGCATACCATGCTGATTCAGGCTCTGTAATGCAACCGCCCAATAAACAATATAAATATTTAAAGGTAATAACAGATAATAAGGTAAAACGACACTTAGCCACCAATAAAGCAGTGGAAGTGGCAAAACCAATAAGCACCAAGCGATCATCCCAGCTAAAAATCGCCTTGTTTTTGTGCCTCGGTTTAATTTTTGTTCAAGTTTTTTAGCTATTTCCCCAAAGCCAACCAGTGGGTGAAAATGCTTTGGCTCACCGATAAAATAATCCAGTAACAAGGCCATTATTAAGGTAAAAGTAATCATCATAGAGGTGAGAATTGTCCCGTTATATGATGATAAGCTAATGAAATTAAGTGACCATTCTTAAAATCGTAACCCGTGGTTGCTTTTCGACCCTGTTCAAATTGGCTCATAAAACAGCGCAGTACATCACCGTGGGTGATCATTAAATAGTGTTCCTGCGGGGCTTGCTGGAATTGTTGGCGCAGTGCTTTTTCAAAGCGCGTTAAGAGCTGCTGCGCACTTTCCCCGTGCTCAGGTTTACAATCGGTTATTTGAGACGTTATCTCATGATAATTAGCCTCTTTTTGTACTTCTGGCGTTAATTTCCCTTGCCATAAACCAAAATGTCGTTCTTCAATACCGGGCAATATAGTAACGGGCATCTGTAAGTATTGCCCGCAAAGCGTCGCGGTTTGTATCGCACGTCCCAGTGAAGAGGTTAATATTTTACTGATATTCAAAGGTTGACATAATTTGGCTAACTGCACCGCTTGTAACTCACCCTGTTGTGTTAACAGACTATCAAGTTGACCTTGTATACGTTGTTCAATATTCCATTGTGTTTGACCATGCCGAGCAAGGTGAAAAATAGTTTTTTTATTCAATTTTATCTCTTATTAGCGACGCATTAATTTTAAAATAGGTGTTTGTTATACCCATCGAAATAAGTCTATGCTCGAATATCTTGCAGAAATAACAAACGAGTTCAAGACGTAAAGTTGATCTAATGGGTTTTCCCTTTTACAAAACTTGCAACGGAAAAATAGTTGCTAACATCAATAAAAGGGAACCACTAATGATGACCATTAATCATCCTATCCCGTTATCTGACAACGATATAATAACGGGCATCATATGGTGTTATTTTTTATGTGCTAAAACTGCACTCTGCGCACCCTTTTTAATACGATCACTTTCTTCGTCTAATAACCATTGTGGAAATTGACTCATGAAACAATGACAAATGCCCTCACCTATCATGGTTCTTGGCCCCTGCGGGTGACCGATATGTTTATACACTCCGTGGCTATGAGGTTCAACATGGTCGTGATCATGGTCGTGACGGTGCTGTTGATGATGTTCATCGTGGCTATGATGTGCTGAATGTGCATGGCTATGCTTATTGTTATGTTCACTGTTATGCTCATGGTTATGTTCACTGCTATGAGGCTTAGGATCTTGATATTCAGCATGGTGATGATGCACATTAATCTCGCCAGCGGCTAAACGGCGCTTAAAAGTACTCATCAAATCATTTTCATTTTTATTGGCATTGTTCGGATTCATTATTTCATTCACCCGATACTCAAAAGCATCAATCACTTTTTCATGATCACGTAAATAAGCCGTTTTAATAAACTCAACGCTTGGATTCTCCTGTGCAACTTTATCAATATACCCTTCAATACGTTTAATTAAACGCCCGGTGAAGAGGAAATAGGGTGCCACAACAATACGTTTAAAACCAAGTTTTAATAAATGTTCAAGCCCAACCCCCACCGAAGGATAAGTGACCCCAGAGTAGACGGTATCAGCCCAGCCAAAACCCATGTTTTCACTGACAATGCGGGTTAGCTTTGCCGCTTCTGCGTTGGCTTCACAGTCCGAAGTGCCACGCCCCACCACCACAAGCATGGTATCATAAAGTTGCTCGGGCGGGTTATTCGCATCTAAGCCGAGTGCTTCATAAATACGAGCTTGAAAAGCATCAATCATAACGTTTTGTAAACCTAACTCTTGTCCATAAGTCACCGTGAGTCCTTGCTGCTGATCTTCAAAAGTCGTTAAAACTGAGGGGATATCATTTTTGGCATGAGTGGCGGCAAAAAGCATGCCTGGCACCGCGTAAATATGATTTACCCCTTGCTCAATTAAACGCTTTAAGCCCATATGAATATTCGGTGCAGAATACTCTAAAAAACCATATTCAACGGGCAGATCAGGAAAACGTTTTTTCAGCCCAGCCGCCACTAATGAAAATTCTATTTCTGCACCTTTATCACGGCTACCATGACCACAGACCATAATACCTTTTTTTACATTTATTGATTTCATGTTGTTCTCTTTATCGCTATCTTTGATGTTATTCATCGTTATTGTTCTTCTTCTTTATTATTTTTATTCATCTTTATAAATTATTTGTTGGACCAACTATTTTCAAAGATAAACTGTTCAATGGGTTGTGGTGTTATCCAGTTTGTTTCTACTAACATCGGTTTTTCATAAAACTTTTCGACATGACCAATGCATAAAATCGCCACCGGTCGGCTATCCTCTGGCATCTTTAATACACTCGCAAGTTTTAGGGGGTCAAACAGTGAGACCCATCCGAGTCCAATCCCTTCAGCGCGGGCGGCCAACCACATATTTTGAATCGCACAAGACACCGATGCTAAGTCCATATCAGGCATAGTACGACGCCCAAAAATATGTTTTTCTCGACCATTTGGTAATGCCACCACAATCAACTCAGCGCATTCTGAAATACCTTCGACCTTGAGTTTTAAAAAATCACTCTTACGCTTTGCCATTAGATCTGCAGTAATATTTACTTCGTTTGATACCAGTTTTTTAATGGTGATTTTGAGTGTTTTATCGGTGATGCGAATAAAACGCCAAGGTTGCATTAAACCAACACTGGGGGCTTGATTGGCAACGCGCAATAAACGTGCTAATAATCCCTCCTCAAGCGGTGCATTACAAAAATGGCGCATATCGCGACGCTCTGCAATTACACGGTATACAGCATCTTTTTGCTCTTGTGTATAACTATGTTTACTTTTCATTATTTACGCTCTTGTCTTCATTATTTTTCATCGATTGTAACTTTCTGAACTTGTGTATCACTTTATTTATTATTTACGCTCTTGCCGTTCATCACATTCTAAGAGCATATCTTGTAATTTTTGTTGGGTTTCATCGGATGCTTGCCATAAACCACGTTGCACCGCTTCCATTAATCGCTCCGCCATTTCTTCCATAATTTGTGGATTATTATCACGTAAAAATTGTTGATTAATCTCATCAAATAACAGTGTTTCTGTGACCTGTTGATATTGATAATCGGCAATCAAATCCGTGGTCGCATCATACGCAAACAGGTAATCGACCGTCGCCCCCATCTCAAATGCGCCCTTGTAACCATGTTCACGCATCGCCTCTATCCATTTAGGATTCAAGACACGTGAACGCAGTACACGGTTTAGCTCTTCTTTTAAGGTGCGAATAACGGGTTTGCTGGGGTTACTGTGATCGTTATGATAAATCGTCGGTGCGTTGCCCGAATAGACTTGTGCAGCATTGCTCATGCCACCTTGAAACTGATAATAATCATCGGAATCTAACAAGTCATGCTCACGGTTATCTTGGTTTTGCACCACCACTTCAATGTTGCTTAATTGATGTAAAAAAGCATTTTTAGCTTGCAAGCCATCTTGATGACTATTGCCATAGGCGTACCCACCCCAATTCAGATACGCTTCAGCTAAATCACTTTTTTGCTCCCAACAACGCTCATCAATTAAACCTTGCAAACCTGCACCATAGGCCCCGGGTTTAGATCCAAAGACACGGTAACTTGCTTGACGTTTCGCGTCATCAACGGCCATTCCCTGAGCAATTAATTGCGCTTGTCGTTGCTTAATATTTTGTTGAATAAGGTTGCCATTACCCGGTTCATTTAACTCACTAATGGCCATTACAGCGGCATCAAAAAGCGCCATTACATTAGGAAAACCATCGCGGAAGAAACCAGAGACACGCAGGGTCACATCCACTCTTGGACGCCCTAATAATTGACAGGGGATGATCTCAAAATCAACCACGCGGTTACTGCCCTCAGCCCAAATAGGCTTGATGCCCATCAAGGCAAAAGCTTGGGCAATATCATCCCCCCCCGTGCGCATGGTCGCAGTACCCCATACCGATAAGCCTAATTGTTTTGGGTAATCACCGTGATCTTGCAAATGACGGTGAATAAGCGCTTGAGCAGATTGTTGCCCGAGCACCCAAGCCGCCTTTGAGGGAATAGCTCGGTTATCCACAGAATAAAAATTACGCCCCGTGGGCAGTGTATCTAAACGCCCACGTGTTGGCGCGCCACTGGGGCCTGCATCAATAAATTTTCCCGCTAAACCATCGATAATGGCATCAAGTTCATTTTTAACGCTTTGTTGAAGTGCTTTATGAATGTTATTTTGAGCATAAGTGAGCAACATAAAGGTGTTAGGATAAATAGCCAATTCATTAACATCATTATTTTCAAGCAAATAATATTGTACCCAATGTAATGCCAATAATTCTAAACGTTCACGTGTATCGGCGTGGCTGCGCCAGAGATCCGAACTGATATTCATTAAAGGCGCGGGTTTTTCAGCAAGCCATTTCTGTGTACCCACATCCAGAGGATCAAAAGGTTTACCTTCGACAGTAAGTGAAAAGTCGAGGCTTAAACTGTGCAATATACCCTGATCCGTTTGCCCTTCACCACGCGGTAAACGCAATAATGCCACTAAAGTATTGGCAACTTTACTCTTTTCAGGTAACTGTCCAAGAATATGCAAACCATGGCGGATCTGCGCTTCTTTGATATCACAAAGATAAGTATCTAACTGTTCCAAGATTTGTTTGTCATCATCACGGGCGCTGTCATTAAGCTCATCAAGAATATTTGTTTGTTGTACTTTTTCTAAAATCTGCTCCCGTAACCACGTTTCACGGCGTGTATCTAAGCCTTGTGCTTGGTAATATTCATCCACCAGCCCTTCCAACTCAGTCAGCTCACCGTAGGTTTCTGCGCGTGTCATGGGGGGCATTAAATGGTCAATGATCACCGCTTGTGTACGCCTTTTAGCCTGAGCACCTTCACCGGGATCGTTAACAATAAAAGGGTAAAAATGGGGCATCGCTCCAAGTGCCACGTCCGGCCAACATTCATTAGAGAGCGCCAACCCTTTACCCGGTAGCCATTCTACATTGCCATGTTTACCGACATGAATAACCGCATCCACTTGATAAGTAAAACGTAACCAAAAGTAAAAGGCTAAATAGCTATGCGGTGGCACGAGATCAGGATCGTGATAATTAGCCAATAAATCTATATTAAAACCCCGTGCTGGCTGAATTCCAACAAAGGTTTCAGCAAGTCGAATCCCCGCTATCATTAACCGCCCATCACGATATTTAATATCTTCTTGAGGGCTTCCCCAACGCTTGGTGATGGCGAGTTGAGAAGCTTCTGGCAAGGTTCGGAATGCACGCTGGTAATCCGTCAATGATAAACTCTGCCAACAGGCAAGGTGATGTAAGGTATTGGGATTATTGGTCACCGATTGCAATAATTGCTCAATCAGCTGATTACCATTATTGGGCACATCACCCACGGGATAGCCACTTTCTTTGAGTTTAGCTAATATATTAACCGTAGATTGGGGCGTATCTAAGCCCACACCATTGCCAATACGGCCATCTTTAGTGGGGTAGTTTGCCAAAATTAAAGCAATCCGTTTTTCTTTGTTTTCTTTGACACTTAACTGAATATATTTTTTCGACAGTTCAATGACAAATAAGGCACGCTCTTTGTGCAACTGATATTGCACTAAGGATATCTGTGTATTGTTATCATAAAAAGCTTCACTTTTAAAACTGATGGCACGGGTTAATACCTTGCCATCCATTTCTGGCAAGACCACCTGCATGGCAATATCACGGCTACGCAAACCTTGTTTGTAGTCTTTCCAGTCTTGCTCTGTGGTACTTGAAAGTACCAACTGTAATATCGGAATATCAACACTGAACAGACGTTTAAAATGGTTCGGTTGCGAGCTTAAATCAGGGCTACCCACATTATTCGACGAAAAACCGGTGCTGTTTAAAATTAACCGACAATCATGTTTGCTGAGCAGTGCATTGACCATGTTTAATGCTTGTGCATCTTTGAGTGAACGGATCACAATGGGTAAAGGGTTTAAGCCGTTATCTGACATCAACGCGATAAACTCATCAAACATATGGCAGTTTGTTGATTGCAAATGACTGCTGTAAAAAATCAGGGCGACCACTTGTTGATTGTCTTTCCAATGCAACTGCGTCTCTTTATAAAACTGTGCAAGGGGTAAAAACTGGGCAGCTGTGAAGGCTAAATCCACATCAAAAAAATGCTGATTTAAAAAGTAAAATAACTGTTCGCTATTATTGATACCACCACTGCGTAAGTATCGCCACACTTGATGTTGTACGGACTCTGTTACCGTGGATAATTCAATCAATTCAGGATCAACACTGTCATCACCGGGCACCAAAATGAGTTCACGTCCGGTTTTTTGTTGCGCCCATCTCCTCAGCCCTTCAACACCATATTGCCAGTAACCTTTACCACCCAGTAGCGAGACCACCACCACTTGAGCTTCCGATAAGACTTTATCATCATAAAGATCAAAGGCGGAAGGTTTAAGCAGATGTGTCCAATTAACCAAACGTGTTTCAACTAAAGCGTGTGTTTTAGAGGCTTTATTAAAACCTGCTGAAAGTGCGCTTAATTGACTGTCGGCTGCACTAAATAACACTAACGGCGCGCCACATTGTTGTAAATCAACAATGCCCTCTTGCTCAACAAATCCACCGGGTTGTGCTGCTAATAAATGCATTGAAAACTACACCTCAGCACTTTTTAAAATAGCGGTGACCGTGGCTTTATCTAAGTCTTTGCCGATTAATACTAATTGTGTTTGTCTTGTTTCTATTGTTTCGTAGGTTGTCCATAGACGGTCAAAATGGACTTCTAAACGTTTACCAACCGCTTGTAATACTTGACGCATTGGTTTATTTTCAATGGCAGCAAATCCTTTAATACGGAACAAGTTAAACTCGCTGAGTAATGTCTCAACGGCGACGGTCAGTTTGTCTTGGTCAACAATGCCAAGGCTTATCACCAGTGAGTCAAAGTGATCGTGGGCATGATCGTGATGTGCGCCATGTACATGATGATGATCATGATGGTTATGCACCGCATCAATACTTTTCTCAGACGCCGCATTAATGCCGATCAGTACTTCTATTGGCACATTACCGTGATTGATATACGCCGTTTTAACCGAACTTGGCAGGCGTTTTTGTAAGACCGCTTTAACACGGGCTTGATCGGATTCTGATAACAAATCACTTTTACTGACCACCACTAAATCGGCAGCGTTAAGCTGATCATCTAATAATTCTTGTAAACTGGGGTCGTGATCTAAGCTTTTATCCAAGGCGCGTTGCGCTTTTACCTTCTCTTCATCATCGGCAAAACGCCCCGCGGCAATAGCAGGTCCATCAACCACAGTGATCACGGCATCCACCGTACAATACTCTTTAATACCTGGCCAATTAAAGGCTTGTACTAAAGGTTTTGGTAATGCAAGTCCTGAGGTTTCAATTAAGATATGGTCAATTTGATCACGACGCGCAACTAATTTTTTCATCACTGGCAGAAATTCTTCTTCCACCGTACAACAAATACAACCATTGGCTAATTCATATATACCGTCTTCCCCCCCCACCAGTTCCGCAGCTTCATCTGCACAGTCTAGCGGGCAACTACGTAATAATTCAGAGTCAATGTCGAGCTCGCCAAACTCATTCATGATCACCGCAATGCGTTTACCTTTCGCTTTTTTAAGTAAGTTCGCCAGTAGCGTTGTTTTACCACTGCCTAGAAAGCCTGTTACAACCGTTGTTGGGATTTTATTGAGTAACATGTTATTTGCTGACATATTGAGCCTCTAATGCTTCAATGGAAAGTGTGCCTTTACGGCGACGGAAAATATTGGGCTTATCTTTATGGTAAAGATAAGAGTCTTTAAAGTTTTCAGTCTCTAATACATGTCCGACCAAAATAAGTGCGGTGAGCTTAAAACCCTTATCTTCTACTTTTTGTGCAATGTCAGCTAATGTGCCAATCACTTTATCTTGATCTGGCCATGAGCTGCGATAACAGACGGCCACTGGACAATCTTCACCGTAATGGGGAATAAGCTCGGCGACAATTTTTCGTATTTTGGTTACACCTAAATGAATCGCCAGCGTTGCACCACTTTGTGCAAGTTGTGGCAAACGCTCACGCTCAGGAAACGGCGTTTTACCTTCATAACGGGTCATGATCACCGTTTGTGATACCCCTGAGAGGGTTAGCTCTTTGCCAAGGTAAGCCGCTGAAGCCGCCATTGCACTAACGCCAGGAATAATTTGATAATCAATGCCATGCTTTTCAAGACGCCGAATTTGTTCTGCAATCGCGCCATATAAAGCGGGATCGCCACATTGCAGACGTGCCACATCTTTGCCTGCATTGGCCGCATCAACAAAATAGGTTTCCATCTCATCAAGATTGATATGGGCGCTATCAACAATCAGCTCAGCACTGTCTTCGACAGCTTGTAACGTTTCACGTGGGATAAGCGATCCTGCATAGATAACAACGGGGCACTGTTTTAATAAACGTGCGCCTTTAAGTGTCATTAATTCAGGATCGCCCGGTCCAGCACCGATAAAATAAACGGTCATACATATTCCTTTTTGCTTATAGGTTTTCGGCTATCAGCTATCAGCTATCAGCTTTCGGCTATCAGCTATTAGCTTTCGGCTATCAGCTATCAGCTATCAGCTTTCGGCTATCAGCTTTCGGCTTTCGGCTATCAGCTTTCGGCTTTCGGCTATCAGCTTTCGGCTATCAGCTATCGGCTATCAGCTATCAGCTATCAGCTATCAGCTTTCGGCTTTCGGCTATCAGCTTACGGCTATCTATTCACTTAGGGCATTTGCTTGAGCATATCCAAACGGACATATGGGTACGTTTCCAACGTATGCGCGGTCATGAAACCTATTTTGTTTGTGCTGACGATGCACACGGCACGCCCATAATGCTGAAAGCGCAAGAGTTA
>JBAHZV010000121.1:0-5281 GCA_037132845.1 Psychromonas sp. | reverse complement strand
ATTGTCTGCTTCCTGACAAACACCACTGCGGATACAAACAGAAATTGCTTTTGCAAAATTACCCCCGTGTTTGGGAATATCAGCATAAGCATCACCCATGCCTTGATCGTGGTAGTTTGACCAGTCTAGTAATTTTTTCACGCGAAGTTTACCTTATTTTCTGCGCTGTACCGCTAAACGAATAAACGTCTAACCCTACAGATTTAAGCAATTTATTTATTCATAAACAAGGGGCGCATCAAGAAACGTGCCACATTTTCATTTGTAAATTTAAATCATCGCAGAGATAACAAAATCGCCCACAAGCGACGGGATGTGAATACCATTCCACTTAATTAAATGAACAATTATTGTGTATAAAAATGGGGATATCACGGTGCATAACGGAGTAATACTTGATCACTGAATTAATTCCTTTGGTATTAGCCTTGAGTACGCAAGCATCCTCATTTTTTAACGAACAGGAATATTCCGATAGGTTAGGCGAGTTGCTTTTTTTATTAATAGTGGTTGCTTTAGTGTCTCTACTTTTCAACAGAGCGAATGAATATTCGTTTGTTTTTTGAGCAACCGATGGTAAATCATACTTTTATTGCTGTATTTTCATAAGATTAGGAATATAGTCTTTCCAACGACTGATATATGCCGTAGAAAAATAAACGGAACATAGAAAGAATTAATGTTCAACTTAAATTATTAGCAAGCCATACCGCTTAGGGGAGCATGATGAATCGAAGTGAACAATTTTCATTTGCTAATGAAATAGAAGAGAGAGGAACTTTAAAACAATCAAGTGCTAGCTTACAACGAATAGTTGATGACCCTTAATATTTTCCTTGGCAAGATAATATCGGTTATATACCCATGATACTTCAAGATACTTTCACCTCAACACTGCCGACATAACTAAAATATTAAAGCAGATGATAGTGCCATAGGAGACCATAGTGCTCCATGTAAAACGAAGGATATCTGATATCGATCCTCACATAATATTTTTTAAGGAATATGAATAATGCAACTAAAAGGACTACGTTGGTGGGTTATTGCTTTAATCGCACTAGCCACTGTTATTAACTATATTGATCGTTCAGCACTTGCTGTACTTTGGCCTGATATCGTACACGATCTATTCCCTGATAAATCGCCTTTAGAGCGTAAACAAATATATGCAAATATCTCCATGATTTTCATATTATCGTATGCTTTTGGTCAGGCTATATTTGGCAAGATATTTGATTGGTTAGGTACACGTATCGGTTTTGTATTGTCTATTGGTGTGTGGTCTCTTGCTACAGCGGCTCACGCATTTGCACAAGGAGTGCTTAGCTTTGGTTTTTTCCGTGCGATATTAGGTATGGCCGAGGCAGGAAACTGGCCTGGGGCGGCTAAAAGCAATGCAGACTGGTTCCCAACGAAAGAGCGTGCCTTAGCACAAGGTATATTCAACTCAGGCGCGGCCATTGGAGGTATTATATCGATCCCATTAATCGCCTATATGACCGTTTATTTAAGCTGGCAAATGGTTTTTGTTGTAATAGGCTTAGTTGGTTTGCTATGGCTTATTCCTTGGATTATTTTGGTTAAAGCGCCACCTAAATCTCACCCTTGGATCACTGACGAAGAGCGCCAATATATATTAACCGGTCAACGGAACACTGATGCTGATGCTGATGCTGATAATAGCGCTGAAGAAAAAGAATATAACCCTTCAACTAAAGAGTTACTTTCTCGTAAGCAAAGCTGGGGCGTAATTATTGCTTCTGCCGCGATTGATCCTATCTGGTGGTTGTTCGTTTTTTGGATCCCTATTTACCTTAACGAAGTATACGCGATGGATGTCAGAGCCATTGGTATCTACGGGTGGGTACCCTATGTGGGTGCCATGTTAGGTGCTTGGTTTGGTGGTATTCTTGCACAAAACCGCCTAAAAGTAGGTTGGAATGTTGACAAAACACGTAAGCTAACTATTACACTGGGCTGTTTGATTATGTTACCAGCACTGTTAGCGATGGCTAACCCTGGTGGGCCTACTACAGCGGTAATTATCATGGCTGTTATTTTGTTTGGCTTCCAAACTGCAATTGGTAATATACAAACACTCCCTAGTGACTTATATGGTAAAAAGGCGGTTGGTACGCTTTCAGGATTTTCGGGGATGGCTGCTAAACTGGGTGCTTTAGCCCTAACATCTTTAGTACCCATTTTAACTGCTGACGGCAACTATACACCGGCATTTATTATCGGTGCTTCTTTAGCTGTTATTGCGATGGTCGCTGTTTGGGCTCTTATTCCAAAAATAGAACCACTCAAGGCTAAGATCTGATTGGTGTAGTAATATATAAAATGGACTTTCGCTTATCTGAAAGTCCATTTAGTAGTAGCAACCCTGATATTGTAAAATAATAATAAGAGAGTGTTCTTGGTCACTTAAAACCCTCCCAGTCCCCAGCACCCGAGAGTACGGTGCTTATGGCGAAAAGAATATCGAGAAGGTTATATTTGTTGCAACGCTCAATTCGTGGATCTGATATAGAATCAAAGTGTTTTAAGAAAGTAATGCTCATACCAAGTATCTAAAATAAAATGATGTACTGATCTGCTCCTTACTTTTAAAAAAATTCAATTTATATCTAAATTTATAATGATCTTGTCGTCGGGGTAAATGAGAGAGACTCACGGAAAATGCAAAGTATTAGTTGTTGATAATATTATTATTTGTGTTTTGAATGATTCTTTTAATATGGAAAAGGTGCATTGTTATGCGGGTAAAATTAAAGCCATCTTAAGTTATTTAAGGAAGAAAAATTTGGTGGTACTCCTGATGCATTTGAGAAGATAGAAATTTTTAATTCATGATTATGTGAAACGCAACTTAAAGTAGAGGCGATCATAATAGAAAGCCAAGTTACTAAAGAGATCATTTTACATCTCCCTCCTAAGTACATCAAAAAAACATCTCTAATGTTGACATAGATCGGGTATCCCATCTACAATTATTCGCTTGCTATCAATAAAACATTGTGACTTAGATCCGTCTTTGCGCATGATGAAAACGGAATGGTATAATTATACCAAAGGAACTAAAAAGGTGATCACCCTCGCTCGTTTAAATCAACCTTAACTGCGTTGTGAGTTTTGAAGTGAGGAGAACTATCTCCTGCAACTCACGCCTTGTTACCGTTAATTTATCCTTCGCAATCATTGATCACTTAATTAATTCCTTTGGTATTAAGATATAGCCAAGGACTATACCCATGATACTGCAAGATGCTTTGTCAGGGATCTTGCAGTATATGGGTATACGCCACGCTCGGATTTTCACACTGGTGCACTGCGAAGAGCGCTCATCACGCTATTTATAAACTATCTCACTTTTTGGTTCATACTTACTGACATCAATTGGTGTATTCGCTTCTAAATACGATTTTAGTACTTCAGCATCAACAAAACCGGTATTAACATAACCTTCATTAGCGGTTATATTCGGGTAGCCATCCCCACCAGCGGCATTAAAACTGGGTAAAGAAAAACGATATTTTTTGTTCAGATCAAGTGCTTTTCCGGCAATGTAAACATCACTGACCTTACCCTTTTCAACGGTCATTGAAATGCCAGCAAATTGTGCATAAGCACCAGAATCAATTGGTTTTGTTGCAACCACATTGAGATAAGTTATGAGCTCACTTCCAAGCATGTCATTGTAGGTGATGACATTCGCGAAGGGTTGCACCATCAAAACATCTTTATAGGTAATATCACCCGCTTCAATTGATGCACGCACACCACCTGAATTCATGATAGCAAAGTCTGCTTTCACGCGTTCCATGTGCGCCGTTGCAATAAGACGACCAAGGTTTGTTTGTTTAAAACGCACAATATCTCGTTGACCAATCAAATCTCCATTACTGTGTGCAACCTTAATACTCAATTGTGCTTGACCTTTTTCATAGTACGGCTGTAAAAACTTAGTCATTTCCGCATCTTGTAAAATTTCATCTTCGATGAAAACACGTTTGGTCTGATCATTAACTTTGATCTTCTTTTTAAGATTAACGGGAATAAGCTGATAGTTCACCAGTTCAAGCTCACCATTCTTAAACTCAAAATCCGCACGACCAACGTATTTCCCCCATTCATGCGCTTGCACTATCCAAGTACCATTTTGTTGATCAGGTTGACATGCCGCGCCCGCCTTGAATGCGCTGTTCATGGTATTCGCACCTTCCATGCAAACGGCTTCTTGGGAGTGTCCACCCACGATCATATCCAGTGAACCTTCCGCTAAATAACGCGCTAATGCAACATCTCCCGGCGCATTCACACCACGCGCACCATCGGCATAATGACCCATGTGTGTCACTGCAAAAATGAGATCTGGTTTATCATTTTTTTCTATTTCAGCAATCAGCAATTTTGCTTCTTGCTTCGGATCGCGAAAGTTTAACCCTGCAATAAATTCTGGATTACCAATTTTCATTGTATCTTCGGTGGTTAAACCAATCACAGCAATCTTAATACCTTGTTTTTCAAACATTTGATAAGCTTGATATTTACGTTCACCCGTTGCTTTATCATAAATATTGGCAGACAGCACCGGGAAATCAGCCCATGCGATTTGTTGCGTTAACACCGTAAGCGGATTATCAAATTCATGGTTGCCGATGGCCATTGCATCGTAACCAATTTTCTTCATGCCTTTAAAATCAGGCTCTGCATTCTGAAGATCTGATTCAGGTACACCGGTATTAATATCTCCCCCAGAAAGCAGTAGTACGCTGCCACCTTCTGCTGCGATTTCGGCGCGTAATGTATCTATCAATGTTTTACGCGCAGCCATGCCATATTCACCGTATTTATTTGACCAAAAACGGCCATGATGATCATTAGTATGTAACACGGTCAATTGGTAGGTTTTATCTTTTTCCCACGCGGTCGTTTCCGCACTGTCAGTACAACCCGCTAACATTACTATTATGATTGTACTCAGTGCCGTTTTAAGTATTAGGCTTTTCATCTATTCTTCACCCCTCGTCATTTATGTGCTGGTTATGTTCTACGTTATTTGTGCTTTAAATGATGGCTGATATCTCTATTTTCAACGTTTAAATTACATTCATCGATGAAAGAAATCAGTGCGTTAAAATGGATTAGAGCATATTTAATAGTGCAAGGTAAAATCTATATTAATAATTAATCTGTTTATTAACATAGAAAGCCAGTTGACCTATAGCCAGCTCACGCTCATCTTCCGTTTTTTCACTAAAGTTAAGACGCATAA
>JBAHZV010000125.1:0-16439 GCA_037132845.1 Psychromonas sp. | reverse complement strand
CCTCCTTAAAATTGAGAAGTTAGCCCTTTCTATTATTAAATAACTGATTGTTAAAAAACTGATTGTTAAGAAACTGATGATTAGCAGTAATTTGTGATGGCAGAGACCAATCAATATGCGTTATGGCACTATTTTTCATGCTTCTACATTGTAAGGTCAGTTTTGGTCTATGTTTAAAGTATTAATCACTATCAAGAGTAATACCAAAGGAATTAATTAAGTGATCAAGTTTTACGCAGGAAAAATTATCACTAACAAGGCGTGAGTTGCAGGAGATAGTTATTCTCACTTCAATACTCACAACGTAGATAGGGTTAATTTTAACAACTAAGGCTGATCACCTTTTTAGTTCTTTTTGGTATTATAACATGTTGATTAAACTCGTTAGACACTGCACTACTTTTTTGTTGTTAAAGAGTCGGTTTACTTTTCGCTTTTATTTTCTAAAATGAATGCAGAGTATTTGTTTTGAAGGGGGTGTTTCGATTACTTTAAAATGACTTTAGGACTGTTTTAACCAGTAGGAATTGTTAGGTGGGTGGGGATAAATACCCATTAAAAAACTGTTGGAGGCCAATTATCTTGTCCTTTATAAAATTAATAAAATATTTTGCTCATCCATCCGTAAAGCCACAAGGTTTTGTGGTCTTAACGTTTACCGTTTTACTTTGTTTTGCGTGTATTTTATTTACCACTTATATGGCTTCTTCACAGTTACTCGATAATCAAATTATTGCTAACTACTATCGCAATAAGCAAGCCTTTGCGAATACGGAATCAGGAATTAATTTCTTGTTGGATCAGTTAGGTGATCCTGTTGCCACACAACTTTTGGTCGCTAATTTGCCGACGACATACACCAATATTGTTCATCATTATACCGTTAAAGTGGAGGAAATAAACCCAAGGAAGTTAGCAATTACTGCGCATGGAACATCTGCAGATGGTAGTGCCGAACAAGAAATTAACCTTGAAGTTGATTTTTATCTCCATTTTCCGACACCCGTGGCCGCTGTTTCTGTGAATGGCAAACTTAATCTAGATGATAGCGCATTAATCAATGATGGTTGTGAAGGCTTAGAGGCGCGTGATTGCCAAGCCAATGCTAATGTTGCAGATAATATGTTGGTGAGTAATCCCTCCCTTGAAGTGGAAAAAACCGATGCGTGCTCAGGTGAGTCTGTTGGGGTAAACCTGATTGCTGATGGCGTATTTAAGGGCAATAGCAGCACCAAAGTTATCACTAAAATAGCCACTGAAGAGGGACTAGAACGTGATGATTGGGGGCAAACTAATATACCAATAGGATCTGAAGTTGCGGGCTTAACACCTGATGATACGCTGGATGCAAGCTCTTTATTTGAAGCGACGTTTTCCTTAGCAATAAATGAAGATAATCTTTATGCTTTTTGGGATCAGTCATTGAAAATAGATATGACCAATGGAGGTGACTGCTCTGAGGAATTAGGGCAAGTGAGTAATGAAGATCACATTATTTTTATTAAAGGTGATTGTCATATCAGTGAATTTTATGCACAACAAAGTAAAACATCAGAGCATAAAATATTCACCATCGGAACGGTCGATTCCCCCAAGTTAGTTTTTATTAAAGGTGGGACATTTATTACTGACTCTAATACAGGAATATCGGTACTAGGCATGGTGTATTTTTTACCGGCTATGCAAAACCTTGTTGATGAAAGTGGTTATCTAGTGGATGAAAATGGAGATTTTTTAGCGTCGCAACAAGAAGCGATTCAGGTTCTAGATTTAAGTATTGATATGGGTGATATTAATGTTAATGGTGCGCTGTTAAGTGAATATAAATGCTCATTTTCTGGTGATGATAAAGTAGTTCAGAATGGCACTCAGCAATATTTTTCTGCGCGTTTTGATAAATTAATATTAGAGACGCTTTATGAAAATCTGGGGTTCAAAGCAACAGCCAGTGGTTATCGTTTAGTTGTGGGCACTTGGAGGGATTTCTAATGAAATTGACTTATTTCAATATGGGATTTTCATTGATAGAGATATTAATTTCTTTAGTGCTGGTTAGTTTGACCGCAGTGAATATTGCGGGTCTACAAAAAATGCTCTCTGATCAAAGCAAAAATAACTTTTTTCATACTGCGGTACTCACTGTTGTTTCTAAACAATTTAAAAAGGTGATGCAATATGATGATATTGACGAAGTGATTGCTTTACAGGGGACAACTTCAACATACATAGAAAATGAGACCACTTTTGATTTAAGTTGGGATGTCACAACGGTTTTTGGCGCTTCTAATACTTCCTCTATGAGAGAGGTTTCGCTAACAGTTGTTTGGCGTGATGCCATGAAATCTCGGCAAACATTTGTTTATTCAAGGCAAATCTCAACGCTTACCTTGGTCGCAGAAAAAGGCGCTGATAATGATCCTTTTGCTTATTCCATTGCAAATTTGTTAAATACTAATGATATCAACTATTTTGAAGCAAAAAGTAGCTATAAAAATGGAGCGTATGTTATTTATAATAGCCAATTATTTCAAGCGACAGATGCTCATTTCATGGTTGATGGGGAAATAGGTAATAGCAATTCACCTATTGATGAGACAGGTAAAACCTCAAGCGGTTGGCAAAACTTAGGACGGATTGATAATGTGGCATTAGCAAGTTTATTTGTCGATTAATTTTATGTTGAGGGGCTCAGTATTTATCCGTCACTAACTCGGACACCAAGGTAAAGTGCAATGTCAGTTGCTGTGTCAAGTGGCATCTAGGCGCATTTTATATCCGATAATTTTTCGAAATTGTCATAAATAGCCGATCAACCGATGGTTATAATACACTATTTTTCCGTTGCACATTTCACAAAGTGAGTCGCTATTTACATCCACTCTAGACCTTGAACTTATTTATTATTTCTGCATAATATTAGATGCATATACTTATTTCGATTGATATTCATCGTCAGTACAGCTAATGCTTAACATAAATTAAACTTATTTAATTTAGTCTTATATTTTTGTTGAATGGTAGATAAATCTCACAATATATTCTTTTGGGGATTGCCTGTGATAAAAAAATCTTTACAGTCAAAGAAGTATTTTTTTGATGGAATTAAATTTTATATCTTTCATCATTAATTTTAGGGGGTGATAATGAATATTCTCGGTTATATGCAAAAAGTGGGGCGAGCATTAATGGTACCCGTTGCTGTTTTACCAGCGGCTGCTATTTTAATGGGCATGGGTTATTGGGTTGATCCTAGTGGCTGGGGAGGCAGTTCGGCACTGGCTGCTTTTTTGATTAAAGCGGGGGCCGCTGTCATTGAGAATATGTCCGTTTTATTTGCCGTGGGTGTTGCTTACGGTATGTCTAAGGACAAAGACGGTGCCGCTGCACTTGCGGGTTTAGTGGGTTTTTTAGTGGTAACAACACTGCTTTCTCCCGACTCTATTGCACAAATTCAGAGTATTGCGCTGGTTGATGTACCCTTTGCTTTTAGCAAGATTAATAATCAATTTGTCGGTATCTTAGTCGGTATTATCGCAGCGGAGTTATACAATAAATTTTCAGAGGTTGAATTACATAACGCCTTAGCCTTCTTTTCAGGACGGCGTTTAGTGCCGATTATTGTTTCCGCAGTCATGATAGTTGTCTCATTTATATTAATGGCTATTTGGCCCGTTATTTTCTCTGCATTACAGTCTTTTGGCGAAACACTCTCTGGCTTAGGGGAGTTAGGGGCGGGTATTTATGCATTTTTTAATCGTCTATTAATTCCTATTGGTCTTCATCATGCGCTTAACTCGGTATTTTGGTTTGATGTTGCTGGCATTAATGATATTCCCAATTTTCTAAGTGGTCAGACTGGTATTGATGCGGGTACGGCTATTATAGGTAAAACCGGCATGTATCAAGCAGGTTTCTTCCCTATTATGATGTTTGGGTTGCCGGGGGCTGCTCTTGCTATCTACAGTGCTGCAAAAATTGAAAATAAAGAAAAAGTTGCCTCAATCATGCTGGCGGCTTCTTTGTCTTCTTTTTTTACTGGGGTGACTGAGCCACTGGAATTTTCTTTTATGTTTGCCGCGCCAGTATTATATGTGGTGCATGCACTATTAACGGGATTATCAGTGTTTTTTGCCGCCAGTATGCAATGGATGGCGGGGTTTGGTTTTTCTGCCGGTTTTGTGGATATGGTGCTCTCATCACAAAATCCATTAGCTAAACAATGGTATATGCTGATCGCGCAAGGGGCTGTATTTTTTGTTATCTACTACATGGTCTTTTTAGGACTCATTAAAGGCCTGGATCTTAAAACACCTGGCCGTGAAGATCTTGATATCAAAGAGCCACAGGCTACAGAGGCTAAAAATACGACGAGTGAATTAGCTTATCAATATGTAAAAGCCCTTGGTGGCATTGGTAATATTGATGTTATTGATGCCTGTATTACTCGTTTACGTCTTACCCTAAATAATCCTCGGGCAATAAATGAAGCGAAACTTAAAAAAATTGGTGCGATGGGGGTGGTGAAAATTGGTGATAATAATCTACAAGTTATTATTGGTCCACAGGCCGAAAACATTGCACAACATATAAAAAGACTAAAATAAAGCCTGTTTAAGCGGTAATCATTAAGGTGCTCGCTCTAGTGCCTTTTTTTTGCTTACTATCGGTCTTTTCGCTTGAGCTTAGTTACAGAATATAAGATGATTGCTCTCTGTTTTTTTATTTGTTAATTTTAGAGGTAAGCAATGACTCAGGTAGGCACTAGCCCAAGCAATTTTATTCGTACTATCATTGATGACGATCTTCAAACGGGTAAACACCAGTCTATTCAGACTCGCTTTCCACCAGAGCCTAATGGTTACTTGCACATTGGTCATGCTAAATCTATCTGTTTAAATTTTGGCATTGCGGAAAGTTACCCTCATTCAGCGTGTAATCTGCGTTTTGATGATACTAATCCACTAAAAGAAGAGGTGGATTATGTGCATGCCATTGAAAAAGATGTTTCTTGGTTAGGTTTTAAATGGCAAGGCGAGGTGCGTTACTCTTCTAACTATTTTGAACAATTATATGCTTACGCCATTGAACTGATTGAAAATAATAAAGCTTATGTTTGTGAATTAAATGCAGAGCAGACGCGTGAATATCGTGGTTCGTTAACAACCGCAGGTAAAGATAGCCCTTTCCGAGAACGTTCAGTCGCAGAAAACCTCGACCTCTTTAAGCGTATGCGTGGCGGTGAATTTGAAGAGGGATCAATGATGTTACGTGCAAAAATTGATATGGCTTCTCCGAATATGAAAATGCGCGATCCTGTTATCTATCGCATTCGTTTTGCACACCATCATCAAACTGCTGATAAATGGTGTATCTACCCAATGTATGACTTTACGCATTGTATTTCGGATGCTATTGAAGGCGTGACGCACAGTTTATGCACACTGGAATTTGAAGATCATCGACCTCTTTATGATTGGGTACTAGCAAATATAAGTATTAGCGTAAAACCGCGTCAAATTGAATTTTCTCGTCTTAATTTACAATATACATTAACGTCGAAGCGTAAGTTAAGCACGCTGATTGATGAAAATATTGTTACGGGTTGGGATGATCCGCGTATGCCAACGATATCAGGCATGCGTCGTCGTGGTTATCCCGCCGCATCGATACGTGAATTTTCAAAACGTATTGGTGTGACTAAACAGGAAAATACCGTTGAACTGGCCTCATTAGAAGCCTGTGTTCGTGAAGATTTGGAAGCCAATGCCCCGCGCGCAATGGCGGTATTAGACCCTATTAAAGTGATTATTACTAATTATGATGAGCATAAAAGTGAGCAGCTTATTGCTCCCTTACACCCTAAGAATGAAGCAATGGGAACACGCACAATACCCTTCTCACGTGAGCTCTACATTGACCGTGCTGATTTCAGAGAAGAAGGCAATAAAAATTACAAACGCCTTAAATTAAATAAAGAAGTTCGTTTACGTAATGCCTATGTGATTCGTGCTGATGATTTTAAAACCGATGACGCAGGTAATATCACGGAAGTATATTGTACTTATGACGCGGGCACATTAGGTAAAAATCCAGAAGATGGGCGTAAAGTGAAAGGTGTTATTCATTGGGTGGATGCTCATATAAATAAACCTGCAGAGTTTCGTATTTATGAGCGCTTATTTTTAGTGGACAACCCGGCAGCAGAAGCCGATATTCACCGTGCTCTTAACCCCGCATCGTTAACTATTCTGCATGGTTATACAGAAATTAATTTATCTGAAGCCGTTGCTGAACATGCCTATCAGTTTGAACGTGAAGGTTATTTCTGTGCGGATAATAAAGATTCAAGTGCCGATAAGTTAGTTTTTAACCGTACCGTCGCACTGCGCGCGGCTTTTTAAATAATTTAGCGCAACGACCTTTCTTACTATGATACTTCAAGTTGCCTTGCCCGCGTGCCTACGCGCGTGTTAGGCAAAGCATCTTGAAGTAACATGGGTATCACAACCTCTATAAAGAGATAAAAGGTATTATTTTTTCGAGTGTTCCCTTACCGATTCCTTTTACTTTCATTAATTCCTCAAACTTACTAAAACCCCCATTGCTTTCTCGGTACTTAATAATTGCTTGTGCTTTTTGTGGACCGATCCCTTTAATACTGGCCAATTGTTTACTGCTTGCCTGATTAATATTTATTTTTTCAAAGGTTGCGAGGGTGCTTACTTTTTCTGCACTGTTATTCGCCGCTAACGTTTGCATGCTCGTTGATAATAGCAACAATGAAGCTGCTAACATCAAGCTATAAGTTAATTTTTTAAACATAAATTTTCCTTTTTTAAGATGATAGGTATACCAATTTGATAAATTATTTGATCATATTAGCGAATTTAAAATAGGTCATATTGTCTTGTCGTGAAGGGTAATAACTTATTATTACTGCAACGTACAACTCTGCTGTTCTCTATTTTTATTATGCAAAATCTGATCATGCAATTAAAAAAATTGCTATAGAACTTAATTTAGATGCTATTTTTCCTTTATCAAGTAAATCGGCAGACTAAGTTTGTATTTTATAAAATAAAGATATTTTTGGTGGCGTGTTGTTTGCTTTTGGGGAGGTAATGTTTTTTGTGAAAAGCACACTTTAATTTGTTATTTGTGCTTAGTGAATCTTGTCTTTGTATTGTTTTTTTTATTGCCTTGGTTTTTATTCGGATGTTTTGAATTGAAGGGTTGCTGTTTGTTGTTTGATTTAAATCACTTTTTGTCGTCATTGAAAATATATAACAAAGTAAACTTTATTGGAATAATGTCCATTGACTGGTTTTTTACTTGTCAGATAAGTTTGAAATTGAGTGCTGTCTTTTTGTTTTGATAAAAACTTTGCCGTTAATGCGATGAAACGATAGAAAACAAATTATTGTCTTTTAGACTAAGCTTTAAATTGTAAAAGATAAATATTTTATGTTTTTGATCTGCATTATGTTAACAAATAGAGAAAGGTGGAAATAACTTTAAATTTAAACGAGGATAATGAGATGAACAAAGTACAAGGTGGTTTTACGCTAATCGAACTATTGATGGTTATCGCGATCATTGGTATTTTAGCGACGATAGCATTACCTGCTTACAATAATTACACAAAAAAAGCTGAATTTAGCAACTTAGTTGTTGCTGCAGGTGTTGCTAAATCTGCAATTAATATTTGTGCTCAAATTGAAGCTGCAGATGCGACTAGTTTTGCATCAAAGTGTATTGCAAGCATCTCTGGTGCAGTAACAACTGTACCAGAGGATATTACAGCCGTTAGTAATACAACCGCAGGTGTTACCACAACGGTGGTTAATACCGATGAAGTTCAGGTTGTCACTAGTTATGCCACTGATAAAGGAAGTTTAGACTCCTCGTCAACTTATCAAATAGTTGGAGCGTGGAGCACGGGTGGTAAAGTGACTTGGACCGTGACAGAAACGATCAATTAATCGTTAATGGCAACTCCTAATATTAGTGGTCTCACTTCTTGTTTGGCCATGCGTGGTTTATTACCTGCTAATAAACTTCAACAAATAACCACTATGGCGGCCAATGAGAACAAGTCATTGGTCAGTTACTTGGTGGAAAATGATTTTATCACCAGTCTTGAGCTTGCACAGTTTTGTGAAGCTGAATATGGCCTTCCTCTCTTAGCTTCTGATTCCATCGCGTTTGATAATCTTCCCGAGAAGTATATTAGCCAGAAATTAATAGAAAAACATCATGTCCTGCCCGTTTATGTGCAACATAAAACCCTTTATCTCGCGATGTCTGATCCAACTAATGCCAGTGCCTTAGAAGATTTTAGTTTTAGCTTTTCGATGCATACCGAGGCATTATTAGTAGAGGAAGAATACCTTAATGATGCCATTAATAAGCTACTTGAAAGTGACGCCGCTTCCTTGGAAGAGATACAAATGGAGGATATCGATGATCTTGACGTTGCGGGTGCTAATTCTCATCTAGATGAAATGCAAGATGAGAATGATGACGTTCCAATCGTTAAGTATATCAATGCCATATTAATTGATGCCGTACGCAAAGGAGCCTCCGATTTACATTTTGAACCCTATGAAAAAAAGTACCGCATCCGTTTTCGTATCGATGGTATTTTAAAAGAAGTCGCCACCCCTCCAGTTAATTTAGCTAATCGTTTTTCTGCACGTTTAAAGGTCATGTCAAGACTTGATATCGCAGAGCGTCGTTTACCACAAGATGGGCGTATAAAACTCAATATATCCAAAAACCGCAGTATTGATTTACGTGTGAGTACGTTGCCTACTCTGTGGGGGGAAAAAATTGTCATGCGTATTTTAGATTCATCGTCAGCCAGTTTGAATATTGATCGTTTAGGTTACAGTGAAGAGCAAAAAGCAAAATATTTAAGTGCCCTTGATAAACCACAGGGTTTGATTTTAATCACAGGTCCTACTGGCAGTGGTAAAACAGTCTCTCTTTATAGCGGTATTAATATTCTTAACACTGTTGAGCGTAATATCTCCACGGCTGAAGATCCCGTAGAGATAAATTTAAGCGGTGTTAATCAAGTACAGATTAATGTCAAAGCAGGTCTTACTTTTGCTTCTGCTTTGCGTTCTTTTTTACGTCAAGATCCGGATGTTGTCATGGTCGGTGAGATCCGTGATTTAGAAACGGCAGAAATGGCCATTAAAGCCGCGCAAACTGGTCACTTGGTCTTATCAACCTTACACACTAATTCGGCATCGGAAACATTAACACGTTTATTAAATATGGGCGTACCGGCTTTTAATATTGCATCTTCTGTTTCGCTTCTCATTGCACAGCGTTTAGCGCGTCGTTTATGTCAGGGCTGTAAAAAGGAAGAAACTTATAGCAATGCTGCACTTAAAAGCATTGGTTTTAATGCGACGGATATAAAAAAAGGATTCACCCTATACAAAGCGATGGGTTGCAATAAGTGCAATGATGGTTACAAGGGGCGTGTGGGTATTTATGAAGTGATGGTGATAACGAACAATATCGAACAGCTTATTCTTAATGATGGTAATGCAATGCAGATTGCCAAACTTGCAGAAGCAGAGGGTATGTATACCTTACGTCAAAGTGCATTACACCACGCCATTGCCGGTATTACCAGTTTGCAAGAAGTGACTCGAATGACTTAATGGAAAAATTACCATATCAAGATTGTCGCTCTTTATGGTTTTCAGGATGTGGCTATTTGATAACGCAATAAATAACAAATTTACCCTTTGATAGGGTTTATTCGTATTCCCTGATAACTAATAGAGGGCTTACCGATAATATTGAGTCTTGCTCTTGGCAACGCTACCTGTTCAATAAAGGATAACCCGATGGTTGCCAGTAAAAAAGTTAAAACGACGCTTATCCATACTTTTAAGTGGAAAGGAATAAACCGTAAAGGAAATAAAATTTCAGGTGAGTTAAAAGGGGAATCGCTCGTTGAAATAAAAGTGGAATTACGCAAACAGGGCATTACTGTTACTCACGCGAAAAAAAAAGGGAAAGGCCTCTTTTCATTTGCGAACAACATTAGCCCGATGGATATTGCGGTTGTCTCACGACAAATTGCCACGATGTTAAATGCTGGCGTACCCTTAGTGCAAAGCTTACAACTTATTGCAAAAAATACTGAAAAAGCATTATTACGTGAATTAATGTCTGCTATTGCGAATAAAGTCAGCGCTGGCATTCCTCTTTCACAAACGTTGCGTGGTCATCCAAAATATTTTGATGATCTCTATTGTGATTTAGTGGATGCTGGTGAGCAGTCTGGTGCACTGGATATCATTTATGATCGTATCGCTATCTATAAAGAGAAATCGGAAGTATTAAAGTCAAAAATCAAAAAAGCGATGTTTTACCCTGCTGCGGTCTTAGTGGTTGCAGCTATCGTCACCATGCTGTTATTACTCTTTGTTATTCCGCAATTTAAAGATATCTTTGAAGGTTTTGGTGCTGAATTACCGGCATTTACACTGTTTGTTTTGGGGATCTCTGAAGCGATACAAAATTATTGGTATATTATTTTGGCAATGCTTATCACCTCTGTCTATCTCTTTAAAAAAGCCCACCTGAAGTCACAAAAAGTACGTGATAATAGCGATAAATTTATTCTGAAAATTCCTATTCTTTGTACTATTTTAGATAAAGCCTGTGTGGCACGTTTTGCACGCACACTGTCAACTACTTTTGGTGCAGGTATTCCATTGGTTGATGCACTTATTTCAGCGGCTGCTACATCAGGAAATTATGTCTATCGAAGTGCCATTAATCATATTCGAACAGAGGTGATGGTCGGCATGCCAATGCATGTTGCCATGAAAAGCACCGCGACTTTTCCGGATATGGTTTCACAAATGGTGATGATTGGTGAAGAGTCGGGTAGTTTAGATAGCATGCTCAGTAAAGTAGCAGATATCTATGAGCAACAAGTTGATGATGCGGTTGATGCATTAACAAGCCTATTAGAGCCAATGATCATGGTGGTATTAGGAGTTGTCGTTGGTGGCTTAATTATTGCTATGTACTTACCAATATTCCAATTAGGTGGTGTAATAGGTTAGGACGAGCTATCGGATGATAGCCGTCAGTTATTAGCTTGTTGCTTGTTAATAGTGTGGTGGGCGCATATCAACTTGGTCAATTCCACCATCATCAGACTCTGTTTCTTTTAATTTTGCCACTAAATAAGTGACTTGTTCAGTCAGAACTTGCAGCTTGCGTTGCTGTTCAAAAATCTCATTATTTAAGGTTTCAATATTGTCATCCTGAAATGCAATTTTCATCTCTAACTGTTCAATACGGCTTTCTGTTGTCATTTTTTACCTAATTTTTTAATCGGCCAGATTTCAAGAAACCCAGCGGAGCTTTCCGTGGCGATATGATCACCATCCCATAAGGTTGCCGAGTATACTACAGCTGTTTTAGGGCGTGTCTCTTTTCTTGGGGTCACTCTCCAGCTTTGTAAACTTAAACCACTGTCTACATCCCATAAACGCACTGTTTTTGTGCCATTCCCAGTGACCAAATACTGACCATTACCGATAAAGCGTACAGAGGAGAATATTGATTGGCGAGCAGTATAAATTAAGCTACTGTGTAATTCACCACTTTGTATATTCCAAATCTGTGACGCTTTTTGATTATCAGCAACAAAAGCATAGCGACCCTGTGGTTCTAATTTAACCATTGAAACACGGTTTTTAAAATTGAATTGTTGAATAATTTGTGCTGTTTTGGTATTCCATAAAAAAGCGCGATGATCATTGCCACCTGATAATGCGTATAAACCATTTGCGGAGAGATCCACACTGTTTACTTTTTCACTGTGAATAGGCATTTCTAAACGGCGCCCAGTTTGTAAATCAATATGAACTACTTTCCCATTTACTTGTCCATACAGTACATAACGGCCATTTGCTGATAATTGAATATCACGGATAGCGGAGTCGGTGACATTATAAAAGCCAACTGAGCGACCCGTTTTTATATCCCAAATGGCAAATTCATGTCGGTTCGCTGAGAGAGCGAAGCTGTTATTTGCAGAGATGCGCACGATGTAAATGTCGTTGCTTTGTGCATCATGATGTTGCCATTGATAAAGTAATTTATTTTGTCGATTATCCCAAAAGCTCAAACCATGATGGATTGATGAAATAATGGAGTAGTCACCATTGTTTGAAATCTCAGCCGCAAATGCCCCTTGGATAGCATGTTCATATTGTTGCAAAGGTGTATCTGATTGTGAGCAGGAAAAAGCCAAAACAATGCTGGATAATAAAAAAATTAATTTAAAAGGTGGTTTTAATAACATTTTTAATAACATTAGCGAATTAACTTTTGGTTAAAATAATCATTAGGGGTTAGTATAACCTAATCATTTTTGATAGTGCATATTTTATAAGCGACTATCTATTAACAAGTTTTATATAAATATTGGAGTAACAATGAAAAACGTATTTAAGATTTCTTTATTAGCAGCGACGGTTGCATTTACGGTTGGTTGTAACGAAGTAAAAGAAGAAAAGACAACTGTTTCTTTTGATGACCCTCAAGATAAAGCTGCTTATGCAATCGGTGCGTCATTTGCGAGTTACGTGAATACCACGCTTGAACAGCAAGCTGAATTAAATATGAGCTTAGATAAAGAGATCATTTTAAAAGGGATCACTGATCAGTTACGTGATGAGTCACAAATGACTGAAGAGCAAATGATTGAAACACTGCAAGCATATGATGCTGAAATTAAAGTGGCGACAGAGAAACACCAAATTGAACTCGCCAAGAAAACCGCTGCAGACGCACAAGCATTCTTAGATGAAAATGCCAAGAAAGAAGGCGTAACGGTTACTGAATCAGGCCTACAATATTCTGTTATTACTAAAACGGAAGGTGATAAGCCAACGGCTGAAGATACTGTTTCTGTTCATTATGTCGGTACATTGATTGATGGCACTGAATTTGATAGCTCTGTGAAGCGTGATCAACCTGCTACATTCCCGCTTAGCCGTGTTATTGCTGGCTGGACTGAAGGTGTTCAGTTAATGAGTGTTGGTGAAAAATATAAATTTGTTATCCCTGCTGAATTAGCCTACGGCGAGCAAGGTGCGGGCTCTATTCCAGCTGGCGCAACACTTATTTTTGAAGTTGAGTTATTAGAAATAGAAGCGCCAACTGCCACGGAATAACGTCTACTATTTTTAAAAGTAAAGATCGCCTAGTGCGGTCTTTTTTTTGCCTGTTATTTGGCGGTTTTGCTGTATCCTAATCCCTTACCCGTTATCATTTTAGATACAATATTTAGCAAGTCGTGAGGTAGATAGCTTCGAGATAAAAAGTCTGCGCTCTAACGGGGGCAATCGGTGCTTGCTAATTAATGGTTAAATATTTGTATTCAACAAATAAATAGACAGAGGATTAACATTGTTAATCGCTTTAAAAATAATTTGCTTGCAACTTATATTGGTCTCCGAGTTAGTGACTAAATGCTGCATATTGATTGCTAAAAAAACATATAAATAAAGGTAAAAACATGTGGGATGTAATTGTCATTGGTGCTGGTGCGTCAGGACTAATGTGTGCGATTGAAGCGGGTAAGCGCGGTCGAAAAGTCTTAGTCTTGGATCATGCCAAGCGCGCAGGGCAAAAAATAATGATGAGCGGTGGTGGGCGTTGTAATTTTACTAATCTGTACGTTGAGCCAGCTAACTTCCTCTGTGATAATCCACACTTTGTAAAATCAGCGCTAAGTCGCTATACCCAGTGGGACTTTATTGCATTGGTTGATAAACATAATATTAATTGGCATGAACGCGATCATGGGCAATTGTTTTGTGATGATAGCGCAAAACAGATCATTCAAATGTTATTAGATGAAGCGAGTAGTGCGGGTGTAACGGTGCAGCTACAGTGTGAAATATTCTCTCAACAGCAAGTTGCTGATAATCATTTTAGCGTGCAAACGAAGTTAGGTAATTATGAAGCGCAGTCATTGGTTATCGCAACTGGGGGGTTGTCACTGCCTAAAATGGGGGCGACACCACTGGCCTATAAAATTGCAGATCATTATCAATTACCCGTTAAAGTCACGCGAGCAGGGTTAGTGCCTTTTACACTGCATCAAACACAAAAAGAGAAGTTTGCCGAGCTTTCTGGGATCAGTTTTCCGGCAACGGCAAGTTGTGAAATGAAAGAGGGTAAAAAAACGCATCGGATAAGTTTTAATGAAGCATTACTGTTTACCCATCGTGGTTTAAGTGGTCCTGTGATCCTACAAATTTCAAACTATTGGCAAGCGGGTGAGACGTTAACTTTAGACTTAATGCCTAACTTAGATCTGTTGCAAGAGCTGTTAAAAACGCAGAAAAATCGCCCTGAACTGGGTCTGAAAACCTTATTAAGTCAGCAACTTCCCAAACGTGTTGTTGAGTGTTTATTAGAGAGTGTGGGCATTCACAGTGTGCCCTTAAAACAATACAATGAAAAACAGCTACAGCAAGTGGCTGATCTCTTTCACTCATGGACTCCTGCTATCAATGGCACCGAGGGCTACCGTACTGCAGAGGTAACATTAGGTGGCATTGATACGGATGTCATCTCTTCGAAAACGATGCAGTGTAATAGTGTTGAAGGGCTTTATTTTATCGGTGAAGCACTCGATGTAACAGGTTGGCTTGGCGGCTTTAATTTTGCTTGGGCGTGGTCAAGTGGTTGGGCTGCGGGGCAGGTTGCTTAATGTTGTGTAGAAACAATAAAGTTTGCCCGTAAGAGGATCTGAAGCTATTTTTTTATATAAAGTAACCTTTATTGGATTGTCTCTGGGACGTAGTCGGAAGTTTTTTTGGGGGAAAGTAAGTTGATGTTTTGGCTTGCTAAGGGGTACAAAGTGCCTTAGAAAATATGGCTGTGATAACTCTTAAATAATAACCATGTGTGCCTCCTTTGATCTACTTTTTCTCTTGTTGGCGCATTCTTTTCAATAGCAGATAAGGTTACCGTGAAGGTTATATCTTTCGATACGTTATAATGCAAATAAAACAGTTGGTTATCATTGATTCTATTTTATAGATAAGAATCATAAGGCCTTTATTTACTAAGTCGAACATTGCACAAAAATCACAGTTAATTGATCTACCTTATATTTTTTGTTATTCTTTTTGTTATTTTAAAAATATAGATCTTAGGGTGATTTTTGCTTAAATGGATCTATAAAGCTGTTAGAAGGTCTATTTTAAGAGTGCTCATTATGATTAGAAACGTGCAAGACTGGCTTAACATAATTGATTCATTGGGTGAAACAGGTCTCTTATTTAGAGGGCATAACAAAGAATCTTATAAATTAATTCCATCTATTGGGCGCTATAGTCGTAAAGGATTTGATCTGTATGTTGCAGAACAACAATGCTTAGATCTTTTTGAATCGGAATATATTCAATTCCATAAAGAAATATTGGTGAAGTCAAAATGGGAGCTTATAGCTCTTGCTCAGCATCATGGGCTTCCGACTCGGTTCTTAGATTGGAGTACGTCTCCACTAATTGCCCTCTATTTTGCAGTTGAAAAAGAGTGCAATGAAAATGCATCTATTTATTCTTTAAAGTGTGACAATTGGATTTATGGTGATGATATTCATAAATTTGACCCATCCAAGGTAGATACTGTAGGTGTCTATATGCCAAGTCATGTAACCTCAAGGTTAAGAGCCCAACAAGGGGTTTTTACTATTCAGCCAAATATAGATGCTGAGCTCGACTCTCCGAATATAACGAAATATTTAATAGATAAAGATAGGGTTGGTATAATTAAAGCACAGCTATGCATGTATGGTATTTCAGCCAAAACTATTTACCCTGATTTAGGTGGCTTGTGCATGACTTTAAAATATAAATATCTCGAATAATCTTCTAACAAGTCAATTTAAACGGAACAAAAACAGTTGGTTATGTTTCGTTCCTCAACAATTATAACCAATAATTTTTGTCCGCGTTATGTTTAAAGGATATTATGACTAAAATTAAAATTGAGTTGCCAGCTTCACATATGGCAAATATGACATATTTATTTACACCATTTCAGCTAAAAAAGTTTAGGTCTAATGTGTTAAAAGCTCAAAACCAACCTGTAAATTCTAGAATTTGTGGTCGAAATTTTCAGTTTCGTAAGGAGTGTATTAATCATTACGATGGAAAGAAATTTGAAGGGAACTGTTATGCACTTCTGACAGAAAATTTACTTGAACTGCTAGATAAATACATTGAAGATAATTGTTAAATAAACATAACAAGCCATTCAAAAGGACAAAAAACAGTTTGCTGTTATGGGAGTTTCAGTATGAATTTAGATTTTTCTAAAATTAAAATTTATCGCGATGAAATAGATGATTTAGTCGAGTCTCATGAAAA
>JBAHZV010000152.1:0-8358 GCA_037132845.1 Psychromonas sp. | reverse complement strand
TAAAGTTCAGAATTGAGTATTAATAAAAATTTTACTAACAATCTAATTTTACTGGAAATGATTAATCATGTAATGAAGCGCAATGCTAAATAACAGAAGGGAAATTACAGATAACAGCAGAATAGAAAACAAAAATGGCTCAATTTTTCACAAAAAGCATAACCCCGACCATGCACCGTTTTAAGATGCAGTTTGGACAGTCCAACCTTCAACATTTTACGGCGAATATTACTAATATGCACATCTAAATTTCGATCAAAGGCACTGATCTCTTTCTTAAGTACTTCTTTTTGCAGGATTGCTTTGGAAATGGTATGACCCTCGTTATCACCTAAATATTTCATTAACAGCATTTCTGTTTCCGTCAATGGTAGGCGTGCAATCTTCAGTGAAAATTGCGGAGTACAGTATTGAAATGCCAAGCGTTGCTTTTCTGACACAATACGACGTAATAAAACATAGATATGTAATAACAACGCTTTATTACAATAGGGTTTCATCAGATACTGATCCGCCCCCGCTTTTAAAACCTCCGACACATTTAATGGTTCAGATAATGGTGTTAATAATAAAAGAGGGATGGCGAAAGACTCGTAGATCGCTGTCACCAGTGTTATAACTTGTTGAGGTGACTGCGACAAATCTAATATCACTAAATCAGCATCTTGCTGATAAAGATAATCTAAAACACTATCCATACTATTAATAAGAGTGACTTGATAGGCATTTTTTTTAAGCATTTCTGCTAATAACGCTCCACTGAGAAGATCATCATTAACCACGATAATATGAGACATAATCACTTAACATAAAGGATAATAATTATCATTCTAACTTTTAAGCCGTTGTTTATCAAACTTCTTTTTAAATATAAAAAAGGCACCGAAGCGCCTTTTAATAAGGGTAGATTAAATATACAACTGCACCCATGGTTATATTAGATCACAGACTTAGATTGCGATTAAATGTTAGCCAGTGCTTCATTAAGTGTTTTGCTTGGGCGCATTGCTTTCGCAACTTTGTCTTGATCAGTATGGAAGTAACCACCTAAATCAACGGCAACACCCTGTACCGCGTTTAATTCAGTCACAATCGTGGTTTCATTTTCAGTTAATACTTTCGCCAATGGAGCAAACTGTGCTTGTAATGCGCTATCTTTCGTTTGCGCAGCAAGTGCTTCAGCCCAGTACATGGCTAAGTAGAAGTGGCTACCACGGTTATCAAGTTGGTTGACTTTACGAGATGGCGATTTATCTTCTTTAAGGAATTTGCCATTTGCCACATGTAATGCTTCAGCAAGCACGACCGCTTGTGCATTACCTGTTTTAACAGCGATATCTTCAATGGAGACCGCCAGTGCTAAAAACTCACCTAAGGAATCCCAACGTAAGTGATTTTCTTCAACAAACTGTTGCACGTGTTTAGGTGCAGAGCCCCCTGCGCCTGTTTCAAACAAGCCCCCTCCCGCAAGAAGCGGTACGATAGAAAGCATTTTAGCACTTGTACCCAGTTCTAAAATAGGGAAAAGATCGGTTAGATAATCACGTAACACATTACCGGTGACAGAAATGGTATTTTCACCTGCGAGTACACGTTGTAGTGTGAACTTAATGGCTTCATTAGGCGCAAGAATTTGAATATCTAATCCCGCTGTATCGTGGTCTTTAAGATAACGGTTCACTTTTTCGATAAGGTTTTTATCATGTGCGCGGTTTTCATCTAACCAAAAAATAGCGGGCTGACCCGTTGCGTGTGCACGACTGACGGCTAAGCGTACCCAATCACGAACTGGAATGTCTTTCGCTTGACACATACGCCAGATATCGCCCTGCTCAACAGTATGTTCCATCAGTGTATTACCCGCAGAATCAATAACTTTAACCGTACCGGCGGCACTGATTTGGAATGTTTTATCGTGTGAACCGTACTCTTCCGCTTTTTGTGCCATGAGACCCACGTTTGATACGTTACCCATTGTTACGGGATTAAATGCACCATTTTCACGACAAAATTTAATGGTTTCTGCATAGATACCCGCGTAACAACGATCAGGAATTAACGCTTTAGTATCCTCAAGCTTGCCTTCGTTATTCCACATGCAACCACTAGAACGAATCATTGCAGGCATTGAAGCATCAATGATCACATCACTGGGTACGTGTAGGTTAGTGATGCCTTTGTCTGAATCGACCATTGCAAGACTTGGACGTGTTGCGTAAACCGCTTGAATATCCGCTTCAACTTGTGCTTTTTTAGACGCATCAATATTTTCAATTTTAGCGTAAACATCACCGAGACCGTTACGTTCATCAACACCGATTTCAGCAAAAAGAGCGCCATGTTTTGTAAACACATCTTTATAATAAACAGTAACAGCGTGACCAAACATAATGGGATCCGATACTTTCATCATGGTCGCTTTTAAGTGTAAAGAAAGCATGATGTTATTTTCTTTTGCGTCGTCCATCTGTTTTTCAAAATAAGCACGCAATGCTTTAACACTCATGCATGAAGCATCGATTAACTCATCTTTTAATACCGGCGTCGATGCTTTTAAAACAGTGACTGCACCCGCTGTATTGGTAAATTCAATTTTCACATCATCATTTTGACCTAACACAACGGATTGCTCAGAACTGTAAAAATCACCGTCAGTCATATTAGCAACATGAGAGGTAGACTCTTTAGACCAAGCGCCCATACGGTGTGGGTGATCTTTTGCATACTGTTTTACCGCATCGGCAACACGACGATCTGAGTTACCTTCACGTAATACAGGGTTAACCGCACTACCGAGTACTTTTGAATAACGTGCCTGTATTTCTTTTTCAGCATCGTTAGCAGGTACTTCAGGAAAATCTGGCAATGCATAACCATGTGATTGAAGTTCTTTAATAGCAGCTTGTAGCTGTGGCAAAGAAGCACTGACATTAGGCAGTTTAATAATGTTCGCTTCTGCCGTTTTAGCAAGCTTACCTAATTCAGCAAGTGAATCTGGTAATTGTTGCGCGACTGTTAGACAATCAGAAAAATGAGAAATAATACGAGCGGCAACTGAAATGTCACGTGTTTCAACAGCAATATTAGCCGCTTTTGTGAATGCATTAACGATAGGTAATAATGAATGTGTTGCAAGTGCTGGCGCTTCATCCGTTAGCGTATAAATGATTTTTACAGATTTATCGGTCATATGTCTTCCTTTAAAAAATCGAAGTGATGTTATAAATTTGTTACATCGTAAAATGAATAGGCACATCATAGCGAAAAATGCTAAATAGTCTACACAAGAGCGTGGACATCATCTTTTTATCTGCATCAGGCTCTTAATTTGTGAAGTGTGCAATTTAATGATTCTGTTACACTGCTATTTTCTTAATATGACAGGAGATCTTGTGTTTAACAACAAACAACGCAACAGAAAAAAAAATACCCGCAATGGTTTAAATAAACGAACCCATAAAAAAAATACTCTGAATAGATCACTACCTGTCACTAATGCCCCCCGTAAAATTGTGCTCTTTAACAAACCTTTTGATGTACTTTGTCAATTTACCGATGAGGGTAATAGCAATAATACACGTCAAACCTTGGCTGATTTTATCAATATTAAAGAAATTTATGCAGCCGGTCGTCTCGATCGTGATAGTGAAGGACTATTGGTACTGACCAACGACGGTAAATTGCAGGCAGAAATTACCCAACCCGGTAAAAAAACGCATAAAACCTATTGGGTACAAATTGAAGGAGAGCCAAGTGAAAATGACCTTGATAAGCTCCGTGAAGGCGTTCAATTAAAAGATGGCCTAACCTTACCCGCAATGATTGAAATTATGCACGAACCAACCATTTGGCCACGTAATCCCCCGATCCGTGCACGTGCGAATATACCCACAACTTGGTTAAGCATTACGCTTTGTGAAGGACGTAATCGACAAGTCCGACGGATGACCGCAAACATTGGCTTTCCGACCTTACGCTTGATTCGTTATGCGATTGGCGAGTGGAATATTGAAGGCATCGATAATGGGGCCTATAAAGAGCTTTAACATAAAAAATAGAGATAAAAACAAGTTGCCAGCTAAGCGTTAAAACAAAAATTGCTTGTAACGGTTCGTGGTCTCTTTCACTCCCCCTGAAAATCAGAGACTAAAAAATAAAAAGGAGCACTTAAATTGAAACTAACATGAGGTGGTTTTCTTTATTCCTCCAATCGTATTATCATACAATTATAATAAACAATCACGATAAGTTCATAATTAAATGACAAAAAATACTTAGAAAAATTAAAAAACAAAAAAATAAAAACATCATAAATGTATTTGTTTATATAAATAAATACCTTTACTTGTACACAACAAAGCTCGCGACCCCATTAAAACAGAGGGTCTGAAAATATAACCTTGAAATACACTCGTTGCTAATTTGATTCCTATCAATAAAGGGTATAACAGTGATAGAGGTCTAATTTACCTATTTAACCACGTGATCCAAGTCCGTTTGAAATACTTTGTTATTGTAATACTTAATGAGTTTTGTAAGATGCAATCATTGTTACAAAACACCGCAACAGTCGCCATACAAACTGAAATAGTTATTACCAAACATTGATACTTTAAATAAGGAAAATGCAAAAATGATGAAGAAAATATTGTTACCTTTAATGACTACCTTGCTACTGACCCCAAGCGTTTATGCAAAACAGTTAAACCTTGGTCATGCAATGTCTTTAGAAAGTGCCGCCCATAAAGGGATGGTTATCATGGCAGAAAAGGTAAAAGCGATGTCAAATGGTGATTTGACCATTCGTATTTTTCCAAATGCGATGCTGGGCTCTGAACGAGATCAAGCAGAACAAGTGGTGACGGGTGCTATCGATATGGCGAAGATTAACGGTGGCTTAGCAGAGTCTTTTGAACCAACCTTTAAAGTGAATGCCATTCCTTATTTATTCCGCGATATTCCACACATGAGAAAATTCATGAAGAGTGATATCGCACAAGAAATGCTTGGCGCGAGTAAAGGGAAAGGTTTTATTGGCCTTACCTTTTATGATTCAGGTACACGTAGTTTCTACGCGAAAAAACCAATCAAATCACCCGCTGATTTAAAAGGCATGAAAGTACGTGTTCCAGAGTCACCTACTATGATGGAAATGATTCGTCTTCTAGGGGGTAAAGCAACACCCATGCCATTCACTGAAATCTACACAGGTCTTCAACAAGGTGTGATTGATGGTGCTGAAAACAATGTTTCTAGTTTAGTTGAGATGCGCCACAGTGAAGTAGCAAAATTCTACTCTGTTGATCAACATTCTATGGCACCTGATGTGATCATTATCTCAGAAAGCACATGGGCATCCTTAACACCCGCACAGCAAAAGATTCTAAAAACAGCGGCAGATGAATCCCTTGATGAACAAATCAAAATTTGGGATAAAACTGAAAATGCAATGACAGTAAAAGCGAAAGAACTGGGTGTAACATTTGTAAAAGTAGACAAAAGTAAGTTTATTGAAGCAGTTAAACCAATGTTAGATGCAGCCAAAAAAGATGCTAAATTAGGCTACTACGTAGAAAAAATTCTAGCCCTTTAACATTAAATTCTTTAAACACATGATTTGATGCTATTTACCCTCGCTATTTTCAGGGTAAATAGCATTTGAGGTATGCTTAAATGGTACTAGAAAAATTAAGGAGCTTACTCGATAAGCTCATTCTCGGGGTTTGTTCTTTTGCTTTAATGTTATTGGTTGTCACCGTCACATGGCAAGTTTTTAGCCGTTATGTATTAAACGATCCCAGTTCTTTTACCGATGAGCTTTCTCGGTATACTATGGTATGGCTGGGCTTATTAGGTGCAAGTTATTTGTTTGGGGTCAGAGGACATTTAGCGATTACATTGCTCGCTAATCGTGCCAATCAATTTTCTACAAAATTAAATATCGCATTACAACTTTTTATTAACCTGCTGACATTCTCATTTGTCGCATTAGCTATGTTTAAGGGTGGGCTTGCTCTTATGTCCAAAACCACGCAACAACTTTCTCCCGCTTTGCAGCTTCCAATGTCTAACATATATGCAATTTTACCTATTTCAGCTGTTATTATTTTCATTTATTTAGCATTAAATACACTCGCACTGCTGACTAAGAATAAAGCACCTGAACTAAATAAATAAGTGTCTACATTTTAAAGGAATTAATATTATGGACTTGTCCATTGGAGTTTGGTTATTAGGCCTATTTTTAGGCATGGTAATGTTAAGTGTGCCTATCGCTATCGCAATTGCGATGTCTTCCCTCATTATTATGTATTTTATATTACCCTTTGATGTCGCCAGCATTACTGCGGGGCAAAAAATCATCACAGGTATCGACAGTTTTAGTTTATTGGCAATCCCATTTTTTATTCTTGCTGGTAATATAATGAATATTGGTGGCATTGCCGGTCGTCTGATTAACCTTGCAAAATTACTAGTGGGTTGGATGCCAGGCTCCCTGTTCCACGTTAATATTTTTGCTAATATGATGTTTGGTGCCGTATCGGGATCTGCTGTGGCAGCGGCGGCCGCCGTGGGTAAAACCTTAGGGCCTCAATTTGAAAAAGAGGGTTATGATAAATCACTCGCTACCGCAGTGAACGTTGCCTCATGTCCAGCAGGCCTGCTTATTCCACCCAGTAATTCACTGATTGTATTCTCTGTTGTATCGGGTGGCACTTCAGTGGCGGCATTATTTATCGCTGGATATGTCCCGGGTATCTTAATGGGCCTAAGTTGTATGCTAGTTGCTTATGTCCTTGCTAAAAAGAAAGGTTACAAGGGTTGCGCAAACGAAGGCATGACCACAAAAAAGGTATTACTGGTCATTTGGGAAGCAACACCTAGTTTAGGGCTTATCATTGTTGTTATTGGTGGCATTATTGGCGGGGTATTCACCGCGACCGAAGGCGCTTGTATCGCAGTGCTGTACTCTTTCGCCTTATCGCTCTGTTACCGCACATTAAACTGGGCACACTTTCCACAGATTTGTAGAGAAACAACGGAAATCACCGGTATCATGCTGTTCCTCATTGGTGCATCAACGATTATGTCATGGGCAATGGCATTCACAGGTCTGCCTGTGATGATCAGCGATTGGATGTTATCTATTTCTGAAAATCCAATTATAATTCTTATTTTAATGAATGTTATATTGCTTATTGTGGGTATGTTTATGGACCTTACACCCGCAGTATTAATCTTCACCCCCATTTTCATGCCTATCGCAACCTCACTGGGTATGCATCCAATTCACTTTGCCATGATGCTCATATTCAACCTTTGTATCGGAATCGCAACACCACCGGTTGGTACTGCATTATTTGTCGGCTGTAGTGTCAGTGGTTCTAAAATAGAAGATGTGATTAAAAGTATTATGCCATTCTGTGCAGTGCTTATTGGTACGTTGCTATTAATTACCTTTATTCCTGAAATCAGCTTGTTCTTACCAAGACTGTTCGGACTTATCATGTAATTACAAATGCCATAAATGAAGTACGACAACAAATGAAGTACGATAATAAAAATAGCCACTTACTGTAAGTGGCTATTTTTTTATCAATTAAAAAGGCAAAAAAAGTAGAAGATGGCAGTCTTAAATCAAAGAGGTCATTATTTAAGGCGTTTACGCGCACATTTGCAAATGCCTTTTTTTAATGCGGGGCAAGACTTACAAGCAGGTGATTTCATTGGTTTGTGAAGCACTTTATGATTCGATTTTTTCTTTAATTTGATCGCGTCGATAGCTTTCTTTTTAGATTTGCTCTCGTTAAGCTTTTTTAATGATTTTTCAGCACCCACACTTTCTACTCGCTTTATAAAAAAGAAAATAATTTAACACAAATACAAATAAAAACAATTCTCATTATCTTTATTGTTTTTATTCAAAAAAGAAAAATGATATTCATAAATTTAATTTCAGTAATTTCAATTATTTATTTGAATCTAAGATATTTATTACTAACGGTTCGATATATTATTTTTCCACATAGAAACTTCAGCAACAATATTTATAGACTAATACCTTAATCCTACTAATTTAACCGACGTAAAGTGACACGTCACGACTCTACAATGACATTAAGTATCCTAAAACGGCTAAAAAAAGACACTAAACATAAGAAACTTAACCGCTTTTAATACCCTAATCTGACAACATTATTAGTTCAATTATGCTGGTTTTCTGTTAAAATCTTGCCTCAAATTAGCAGGAGAATTTATTATGCAAGACAATAGCCAAATTAAAGTGATCGTCGGAATTTCTGGCGGTGTTGATTCATCTGTCTCTGCATACCTGTTGCAGCAACAGGGATATCAAGT
>JBAHZV010000114.1:0-10269 GCA_037132845.1 Psychromonas sp. | reverse complement strand
ATGAAATATTATCTCGACATAACCCTATTACCTGATGATGGAGCCGATCTAGCTTTTCTCTGGTATAAGGTTTATCAACAAATCCATATCGGTTTAGTAGACAATAAAGTCGCTGAAAACAATTCAGCCATTGCCTTATCTATTCCTAACTATGGTGCTAAAAGTTTCCCACTTGGTAATAAAATACGACTTTTTGCAGAAGACAAAAATCAGTTAGAGGTCTTTAATGTGCCGAGTTGGCTAAATCGACTCACCGATTATGTTCATATTAAATCGATTCAGAGAGTACCGGATAACATTTTTGAATATGCTTATTTTAAACGGGTGGCACAAAAAGGAAAGAAACGTAGGCAAGATACCTTAATCAAAAAAGCAGAATACCAATCTACTAAGTTCAACATACCCTATGATTCATGTTTAAAAACGTTGCAAGAAAAAAGTACATTGATAGATTCAGAACTACCTTTTATCAGCGTACAAAGTTTATCAACCGATAGAACACTCTCTGCAACTAATAAAACGGTGTTTCCTTTATTTATTACCATGAAAAAAGTAAGTAAGCCTCAATCAGGCTTATATACTTGTTATGGTTTGAGTCGGAACATCGCGGGTAAACAAGTCACAATCCCTTGGTTTTAAAGTTTAAAATACAAACCCGCCGAATGAGGCGGGTTATTTTAGGTCAATGCAATAATTTACCCTAAAAAATGGCTCTTTAAAAATACAATTTAATTTCAATAAGTTACAGGCAGGCTAGAAAATAAGGTAAAAACCATAAAATTACCCTAATGCTTTGCTGTGACTTGTTTTTTTGTTTATAATCTATTGTTCACTGCCGCACAGGCAGCTTAGAAAATAACGGCAAAGCTAAAGATATTAATTGGGCTGTTCACTGCCGCACAGGCAGCTTAGAAACCAGTATCGTTAAAATGTGGGCCTTCGGATTCGTTCACTGCCGCACAGGCAGCTTAGAAACATGTGTTTAATCGAATTGCTCATGATGAATTGTTCACTGCCGCACAGGCAGCTTAGAAAAGAGGGGTCTCGCCACGTGCTAACTTGCACGTGTTCACTGCCGCACAGGCAGCTTAGAAAAATCTAAATTATTTTGGTGATAGAGATGAAAAGTTCACTGCCGCACAGGCAGCTTAGAAAAACCCGGCAAATGAAGAGATTGAGCAACTGAAGTTCACTGCCGCACAGGCAGCTTAGAAAGATATATGACCAAAGAGAGGCTTTATGCTAGTGTTCACTGCCGCACAGGCAGCTTAGAAATGTAATCAGATACGTCACGCCGTTGTCTGAGTGTTCACTGCCGCACAGGCAGCTTAGAAATTTATAAAGCGCCATTTTAATTGGCGGCGTTGGTTCACTGCCGCACAGGCAGCTTAGAAATCTATACAAGCCTCTATCTCAGCTTTAACAGAGTTCACTGCCGCACAGGCAGCTTAGAAAACCGAAAAAATACAATAATAAATGGCTAGGCGGTTCACTGCCGCACAGGCAGCTTAGAAATCCGCCACAAAACGGACACGGCTTTAAGTTTTGTTCACTGCCGCACAGGCAGCTTAGAAAATCAAGCATTGCTTTTGGCGCTTCAACAAGAAGTTCACTGCCGCACAGGCAGCTTAGAAATAAAGCTCCTATTAATAATAATATAATAAAGAGTTCACTGCCGCACAGGCAGCTTAGAAATCACTTCAGGAGAATTGCAGATAGATGATCATGTTCACTGCCGCACAGGCAGCTTAGAAACTGTTGTGCTTAAGCGCATGAAGGTTGAGTATGTTCACTGCCGCACAGGCAGCTTAGAAATTCTTAGTTTATTTAGTTATCACTATGAAGTAGTTCACTGCCGCACAGGCAGCTTAGAAATCATAAACGTTAAAATACATGCCTTTGAAATCGTTCACTGCCGCACAGGCAGCTTAGAAAAATATTAATGGCTCTATAAATATTAGGTCGTAGTTCACTGCCGCACAGGCAGCTTAGAAAAGCTCGCCCATTTTGGACGCTTTGATATTATTGTTCACTGCCGCACAGGCAGCTTAGAAACCACACATAAGCCTTTGCTCATCTTCTGTAATGTTCACTGCCGCACAGGCAGCTTAGAAATATGAATCTAACATCGGGATTGCAGAAAGTAAGTTCACTGCCGCACAGGCAGCTTAGAAATCGAATGGGTCGTAAGTCCACGCTGATGGGTTGTTCACTGCCGCACAGGCAGCTTAGAAATTGCAAAATGATGGAGAGACACTAACAAATAAGTTCACTGCCGCACAGGCAGCTTAGAAAGTTCGAGTGATAGTGGCGTGACGTTCACCGACGTTCACTGCCGCACAGGCAGCTTAGAAAAATACGTTAGCGAAGATGATCACTACCCAAGTGTTCACTGCCGCACAGGCAGCTTAGAAAACTAATCAATAGCATACTGTGTACACATTAATGTTCACTGCCACACAGGCAGCTTAGAAATCCCGTTGGGATAATGAGAAGTGGGTTTTTATGTTCACTGCCGCACAGGCAGCTTAGAAAATTATATGATCGTTCCGAATACATACAATTTAGTTCACTGCCGCACAGGCAGCTTAGAAACTGTTTTAAGCTATTGCTAACGGATTGAAATTTGAAATGAAAAAAGAGGGGAACCACTCTCAAACAGGTTGAGAGTGGTTTTTTAGCGGGTGTTATTTTTCTAATTCTTGTTGCTCACTATCAAACTCTTCTTCGTCTAATGCTTCAAAGTAAGCTTGTTGTTTCTCTGCGTATAATGTTGCGGCAGCTTCTTTTGCTACAAGTGTTTTTGCTGCTTGTTCATTACGTGCCACACGTTTTTCTGATTTGCGCTTATTGCCTTCTTGCAAGTTTGCAAGGAAGCCAACTAATTGCTCTTTTGCCCACTCGGTTGCTAATGCTTCACTTGCAAAGCCTTTTTTGCGTTTAGAAACACTTGTTCTACGAGCAGAAACTCGACGGGTTATTTCTGCATCCCATTGTTCGCCATTTTCTTTGATACGAAAGTCGAATTTGTTTTGTTGTGCCATTTTTTGTTTATCCTAGTCAATTTTCTTTTAACTGAAATTCAGTACAATTAATTTTAACATGAAATGAGTTTATACCAACGAAATAAATAGCTGATTAATGTTATCAGCGATAACAGCCCTTTTTTCTGCGTAATATGGGTATAGACAGACTTATTTCAATGGCGATTGTTTTTTATAATGTGGGCCAATTAAAATCATTGTCCGTTTTGATACTGGTCACGGGCGAATTGTTTTTTTGTTCGATAAAGTTACGTATCAACTCTTTGGTCGCAGGGTTATCACTACAGAAGGTTTTTAAATATAATATTTCAACTTTTTTACGCGCCCAAGGTGTCTTACGCAAAAATTTCAAACTTGATTTTAAACGAGGATGATTGATGAAGCATTTGATATTGAGTAACTCACCCATTTTTCCCCAGCCAAGCTCTTTTTCAAGCTTAACTAAAATATCTTCCAGTTTTATACCGTGAAGTGGATCGTTATTCATGTAAATACCTAAAATGATAAGAAAGCAAAAGATAAGTGTAACAAAAATGTTACGCATAACGCACTATTAAAAACAGGGATCTGCACGATAAGTTTTCAGTGGTGCGGGTTGGTCGTCTTGCGGTGTTATTTTTATTGACCATGATTGCGGGTTTGCAATGAACGCTTGAAAGGTCATGTTGTGCTTTGTCTTGCGATCACTGCAAATGGGTGAATAATGACAATTTGATTGCTCACGGTGAGCGTTTGTTTAATTAATCGGCGCTTAAAATGTTTTCCTAAAATATATGACTCAAGCGGTTGTAGTTACATAAAATTTCTATAGAATACTCGCCACTTGCTGAGTACGATATAAAGCCAAGTAACTGCCCGGATGGTGGAATCGGTAGACACCCAAGATTTAAAATCTTGTGCATTCTGTGCGTGCGAGTTCAAGTCTCGCTCCGGGCACCATACAAAAATAAAACAACCAGCCTTGTGCTGGTTTTTTTATGCTTGTTAATAAAGCACTGCTTTCGCTTTTGTTATCAGCAAGGATTGATCTTTGATCGTCGCTAATATTGGCGCTTTTGTTTGATTAATCATCAATTGAATCTTTTTGTTAAAAAAATAGCATCAAGTGGTTGTAGTTACATAAAACTTCTATAGAATACTCGCCACTTGCTAAGCATGATGCAAAGCAAGTAATTGCCCGGATGGTGGAATCGGTAGACACCCAAGATTTAAAATCTTGTGCATTCTGTGCGTGCGAGTTCAAGTCTCGCTCCGGGCACCATACAAAAAATAAAACAACCAGCCCTGTGCTGGTTTTTTTATGTCTGAAAATTCATCTTCATCTTCATCTTCATCTTCATCCTCATCGCATTATATTATTTATCCTGTTATATGTTGTTTATTCGTTAGCCAACAATTTTCTGAGTGCGCCTCACGAGTGATTTTTTACCTTGCTGGATAATGAGACAAGTTGAATTTCATGTAATTTAGAGCAGAAAAATAAAGCTCAGTTGAGTATAATGCTCTGCGTATAAAGTAAATAGGAATTATAGTGTGGATACTCGCAGTGAAAAACGACTGAATAAATATATCAGTGACTCTGGTTTTTGCTCTCGCCGTGAAGCGGATAAGTTAATTGAACAGAATCGTGTAAAAATAAATGGTGTGGTGCCAGAGCTTGGCACAAAAGTGCAACCCGGTGATAAAGTGATTGTTGATGGTAAGCATATCAATGCTGTTGAGCAGAATAAATCGGATCGGGTTTATATTGCCTATAATAAACCGATAGGTATCACTTGTACCACTGAGCGCGATGTACATGGCAATATTATTGGTGCGATTCGCCATAAGAAACGTATTTTTCCGATTGGACGTTTAGATAAACCCTCAGAAGGTCTGATTTTTTTAACCAGTGATGGCGATATTGTTAATAAAATTTTGCGTGCAGAAAATGCCCATGATAAAGAGTATTTGGTGACCGTCGATAAACCCCTCAGTGAACGTTTTGTTGAACGTATGCAACGTGGTGTTCCTATTTTAGACACTGTTACTAAGCCTTGTATTGTTAAGGTACAGAGTCGCTTTGTGTTTTCTATCATTTTAACGCAAGGTCTCAATCGCCAGATTCGCCGTATGTGTGAATTTCTCGGTTATGAAGTGCTGAAATTAAAGCGCACTCGTATTATGAGTGTTACTTTGGATAATTTAAAAGCAGGGCAGTGGCGTAACTTAACTGCACAAGAGATGAGTGATATTAATCGTGCTGTCTCTGGCTCTTCAAAAACGGCGCTTGATACGGCATTGCCTAACCCGGTCAATCGTAAAAAACATAATAAGCCAGAACGCACGACCACTAAGAAGATTTTTGTTAACCATAAAAAAAACACTGCTCCGCGCACTGAAAAGCCTAAAACAGGAAAACGTACTTTAACGTTAAAACGTAAATGAGTTTAGGTGAGTTTGATTTAATTGATCGTTATTTTAAAGCGTTTGTTAAACCCGCTTCTGATCGCGGTATCGCGATTGGTATTGGGGATGATTGCGCTATTTTAGATGTGCCCGATGGTTATCAATTAGCCGTCACTACCGATAGCCTTGTTGCTGGCGTACATTTTTTTGAAGATGTGTGTCCTTACCGACTGGGTTATAAAGCGCTGGCGGTTAATCTGAGTGATCTTGCCGCTATGGGAGCTGAGCCAAAATGGGTCTCTTTGGCGATCACCCTACCTGAGATAAATGAGCCTTGGTTAAGTGAATTCTCTCGTGGTTTTTTTGCTTTAGCAAGCAAGTATAATGTCAGTTTAATTGGTGGCGACACGACTAAGGGGCCGCTCTCTATAACGGTCTGTGCAAAAGGTATTGTGCCACGCAATAAAGCGCTCCTGCGCAGTGGCGCAAAGAAGGGGGATCTTATTTGTGTTTCTGGTGTACTCGGTGATGGTGCTTTGGGGCTTGCCTGTAAGTTGCATCAGCAATCCGTGAACAATCCAGTGGCTTTTATTGACGCGTTAGAGTTAACTGAACCACGAAACCTGTTGGGCAGGTTGTTGCGCGATCATGCCTCAAGTTGTATTGATATTTCCGATGGTCTCATTCAAGACTTGCAGCATATCCTTGAGCATTCACTGTGTAGTGCTCAGATTGATATTGAAAAGTTACCTTTATCTGTTGCGATGCAACAAGAGATTAATCAGCAAAGCATTTCTTATGAGCAAGCTTATCAATATGCATTAGGTGGCGGGGATGATTACGAATTATTATTTACTATTGATCCACAGCGTTACTCAATATTTTGTCTTAATAATAAAAATGAAAACGTGGTTGTTATTGGCACGATACTAGAAAACGATGGTGTGCAAGTTAAGCTTTGCCATCAGGGTAAAGCATTTGTTCTACAGGATGCGGGCTGGGATCATTTCAAGAAAAATAGATTATAAAAAAGGGCTGAAATTTAATGAAACGTGAAGATTTAAAAGGGTTAAAATTGACCAATCCTGTGCATTTAATAGCAGTTGGATTTGGCAGTGGTTTACCGAGTATCGCCCCCGGTACATTTGGTACTTTAGCGGCTGTTCCTCTCTATTATTTACTGTCGTTTTTATCCCTTGAGAGTTATGTTGCTCTATTAGTTATAAGCAGTTTATTAGGCTTTTGGGTTTGCCATGTGACCAGCCGTGATATGGGGGTACATGATCATAAAGCGATTGTCTGGGATGAGTTTGTTGGTTATTGGATAACCATGGTGACGGTACCGTTTAGCTGGCAATGGGCGGCGGTTGGTTTTTTACTGTTTCGCTTTTTTGATATTTTGAAACCTTGGCCTATTAGTTGGTTGGATAAAAAAATACATGGCGGGTTTGGTATTATGATTGATGATATTGTTGCTGGTCTTTTTGCTGCCGTTGTTTTACAGGCGCTGATCTACTTTTACGGTTAATGAATACGGCGAAGCCTTAAAAATATAGCCTTAAAAATATAGTCTTAAAAATATAGTCTTAAAAATATCGTATACCTAACATGACCGTGTTATTTCCCTTGGCATTATCTATTTACTGCGAACGACTAAAGAAGCCCGTATCAATCAATCCATTCAGTCGTTTGTCTTGCCTTGTCTTGCCTTGTTGCCATAGGAGCAGCAGGGTAAACCTGTTGTTGTCTAATGATCAGTAAAATAGTCATTTATTTGCGCGTCGATACCTTCACTATCTAGCTGTAAGAGATGGTAAATCTCCTGTTGGCTACCTTGCTCTATAAATTTATCGGGTAAACCAATGTTCAATACTTCAAGACGTAACCTTTGTGCCATGAAGTATTCATTGACCGCAGAGCCCGCTCCGCCAGCAATACTGTTTTCTTCAATGGTTACAAATTTCCCATGGGTTGTTGCCAACTCAGAGAGCAGTGCCTCATCGATAGGTTTCACAAAGCGCATATCCACTAATGTGGCATTGAGCTTCTCTGCAACCGGTATTGCTTGTTGTAATAAGGTACCAAAACAAAGTATCGCCAGTTGTTCGCCTTTTCGAATGACTTTCGCTTTACCAATTTCCATTGCTTTCATGGTTTTATTGACGTTAATGGCAGTGCCTGTGCCACGTGGATAACGCACAGCAGCCGGTGTGTTTAACAAATGGCCGGTGTAAAGCATATCACGACATTCTTGCTCATCGGATGGAGCCATAACCGTCATGTTTGGCACGCAACGCAAAAAGCTCAGGTCGTAAGCACCTTGATGTGTGGGACCATCTGCGCCAACAATGCCTGCTCGGTCGATAGCAAATAACACCCCTTGGTTTTGAATGGCAACGTCATGGATAAGCTGATCATAAGCGCGTTGTAAAAAACTCGAATAGATAGCAACAACGGGATGTAAACCTGCAATCGACATACCTGTTGCGAGTGTGACTGCGTGTTGTTCTGCAATCGCAACATCATAATATTTATCAGGGTGGCGTTTAGAAAATTCTACCAAGCCTGAACCTTCACGCATGGCAGGGGTGATCGCGGTTAATTTATCGTCACTATCAGCCATATCACAGATCCATTCACCAAATACCTGTGAAAAAGTGGCTGAACTTGGCGCTACTTTGGGAAGATCTTGATCGGGTGTGAATTTTGGCACTGCATGATAACGGATGGGATCAAGCTCTGCTTGCTTATAACCTTTGCCTTTTTTGGTCATAATATGTAAAAATTGAGGGCCGGAATGACGACGCATATTACTTAATGTATGCACTAAATCGATAACATTATGCCCATCCATTGGTCCTATATAGTTAAAACCAAATTCCTCGAAAATAGTGGCCGGTGAAACAAATCCTTTTATGTGTTCTTCAGTACGTTTCGCCAGCTCTTTAATAGGGGGAATGCTAGACAGTACTTTTTTACTGCTTTCACGTAGTTGTGTATAAAGATCACCGGACAATATTTTTGCGAGGTGATTATTTAACGCGCCAACATTTTCTGAGATAGACATCTTATTATCATTTAGGACAACTAACATATCATTATGCAGTGCGCCTGCATGATTCATGGCCTCAAAAGCCATGCCCGCCGTGATAGCGCCATCACCAATAACAGCAACGACCTTACGGCCTTTTTGCTCTTTTTCCGCTGCAATGGACATGCCTAGTGCGGCACCAATTGAGGTTGATGAATGACCAACACTGAGTACATCATATTCACTTTCTTCGCGCCATGGGAAAGGGTGTAAGCCTTTAAAGTTGCGAATGCTATGCATTTTATCGCGTCGACCGGTGAGTATTTTATGTGGGTAAGCTTGGTGACCAACATCAAATATGAGGTGGTCAAAAGGAGTATCATAAACATAATGCAGGGCAACGGTTAGCTCTACTACCCCTAAACCGGATGCTAAGTGACCACTGGTTTGACTGACACTGTTAAGTAAAAATTGGCGTAATTCGTTACAAAATTCAGGCAGTTGTTCTTTTTTTAATAAACGCAACTCTTCTGGGTAATTGATATTGCTTAGTAACGGGTAATTATTAAGATCTAAGGGCATATTTTATTTAGTCACGTTTATCAATGAAAAGAGGGTTATCTATCGCGTTTGATTATATACAATGCAAAGGCTTCAAGTAATTTTGTATTATAGGGCAATTGTGATAAAGCATGAAGTGCTTCTTGATAAAGATTTTGTGTTTTTTGTTTTGCTTGTTGTAAGCCAAGCAATGCAGGGTAAGTTGACTTCTCAAGTGCAAGGTCTGAACCTTGCGGTTTCCCTAATGTTTCAGTATCACCAATAATATCTAAAATATCATCTTGAACTTGAAAAGCCAGTCCAATGGCTGCTGCGAATTGTTGTAAATGTTGCAAATGTTGGTCAGGTAATTGTTCATGAGTTAATGCGCCAAAGGTCACCGCAGCCTCAATTAATGCACCTGTTTTAGCCGCATGTATTTTCTCTAAACTAGCAAGATCTATGTGTTTTTTCTCGGCTTCTAAGTCAAGGAATTGTCCTGCACACATACCCGATTCGCCCGATGCTTTAGCGAGCACATTAACCATCTTCAATTGTGTTTTTGCATTCAGTCCATCAATGGGATCTGAAATAATATCAAAGGCTAATGTTTGTAATGCATCTCCCGCTAAAATAGCACTCGCTTCATCATATTGTATGTGGCAAGTTTTTTGACCTCGGCGGAGCGCATCATCATCCATTGCTGGTAGATCATCATGAATCAACGAGTAGGCATGTACACACTCAATGGCACAGGCAAGAGGATCGAGTTTTTGTAAGGTTGTGCCAAGCATCTCACCCACGGCATAAACAAGAAACGGACGAACACGTTTACCACCCAGCAGTGCACCATAAGCCATGACTTCATTTAATTTTTGAGATTTTGGCTCTTTACGTTGAATATGCAGGTTTAATTGCTGGTTAACGCGGGTTTGATAGCGTTTGATGGTCTCTAAAAGTTGAGTCATGATGATGATTATTCGCTAAATTCTTGTAGAGAGGATTGACCATCATTTTGCATCAATATTGCCACTTGTTGCTGTGCTTTTTGTAGTTTTTGACTATTACTACGCGCCAGCGTGATACCACGCTCAAACTGTTTTAATGCATCTTCCAAAGGCAAGTCTCCTTTTTCAAGGTGGCTGACTATTTGTTCTAATTCACCAATTGCTTCTTCATACAGCATATTTTCAGGTTTTTTTAAGGCCATTTTTTGATTCTCTATTTTTTCCACCAAGGTTACCTTGCACAGGTAATAAGTCAAAT
>JBAHZV010000163.1:0-25998 GCA_037132845.1 Psychromonas sp. | reverse complement strand
CAACTTGTTGCATAAAATGATTCCATGCTGGCAACGCTGTTCGTGCACCAAATTCACTTCCTGACACTTGGTTTTTATCAAGGTTACGGTTAATACTTGCTCTGCCCAAATCACGGCTAAAATTGTCAAAACCCACCCACGACGTAGCAACAACATTTCCTACGTAGCCAGAAAACCAAGCATCTTTTGAGTCATTAGTCGTACCTGTTTTACCGCCAATATCATGGCGTTCTAAGGCTTTCGCCGCTCGCCAGCCAGTGCCATTCCAGCCTGTTTTAAGTTTCCAGCTACCACCACCCCAAATAGCACTATATAATAATTGTTGCGTTAAAAAAGCCGTTTCGGGGCTAATCGCTGATGGTGCAATTTGGTTGCGACTCACTGGAGAGATTGCACAACTATTTCCAGTTGTATATTTGTCTTCATTTAAGCGTTGATCTGTTTCTTGCTGTACATACAGTTGCTCGCAGTTTTTACAAACAATTTTAGGGCTTGCTTGGTAAATAACAACGCCATAAGCATCTTCAATTCGCTCAATAATATAAGGCTCAATAAAATAACCACCATTAGCAATGATAGCGTAGCCTGTCGCTACTTTAAGTGGGGTGACTGAGGCTGAGCCAAGCGCAATAGAATTGCTTCTCGGGAGTTTCTCGGTATCAAATCCAAACTTTCCTAATTGATCCACGATCTCGGGAATGCCTAAGTCTTGTACGATGCGTACTGAGACTACGTTTTTAGACTGGCCTAATGCACGGCGTAAACGAATGGGACCATCGTAAATCGCAGGAGAGTTCTTAGGGCGCCATGATGTGCTACCTATTGACTGGGTGATAGGCATATCATTGACAAGTGTCGCTAAGGTATAACCATTATCTAGCGCAGCAGAATAGATAAAAGGTTTGATATTTGATCCTATTTGTCGTATTGCTTGTGTGACGCGATTAAATTTACTCTGTACAAAACTAAAGCCCCCCACGAGTGAGGTGATTGCACCATCTTGTGGATTTAGCGAAACAAAAGCGCTACTTGCAGCAGGGTATTGTGATAACTGTAAACCTTCATCTGTTTTTCGTACCCAGATGAGTTCACCAACCGCAACAATTTTATTTGCCGTTTTAGGGGCTCTTCCCTGCCTCGAATCACTGAGGTATGAACGCGCCCATTTTAAGCCATCCCAGTTAATTTGTTGTAAATTTTCTCCTGATTTTTTGGTGAATACTTTAATTGATTGCTCATGTACTTCCATCACAACCGCTGCTTGAAGATCTGCGAGCCGAGGTTCTTGTTTAAGTCTTTTTAAAATATCTTGTGCTGACCAATTATCAGCTGGTACTTCCCATAACACATCCGTTGCACCCCGATAGCCATGGCGCATATCATAGTTATGTAAATTAGTAATGACGGCTTTATTAGCCGCTTGCTGCGCTTTTTTATTAATGGTGGTATAAACGTTGAAGCCTTCATTGTAAGCACGTTCTTTCCCATAAAGATCCAGCAACTTTTTATGTGCAACTTCAGCCACATAGTGAGCTGATAAGGTGATCTCTGCACCGTGATATTTCCCTGTAATGGGGGCTTGTATTGCCTCCTCATATTCAGATAAAGGAATATATTTTTCCTCGAACATACGTTTTAACACAAGGTTACGTCGTGCTTTTGCATTTTCGGGTGAGTAGATAGGATTATTTCTGGATGGTGCTTTAGGAAGGCCCGCTATTACTGCCATTTCAGCCAATGTTAATTGATCTAGCGTTTTACCATAATAAACTTGTGCAGCCGCTCCAATGCCAAACGAGCGATGACCTAATGAAATTTTATTCAGGTAAAGCATTAAAATTTCATCTTTTGTGAGCAACTGTTCAATTTGAATCGCAATGAAAATTTCTTTAATCTTACGTATAAACGTTTTTTCTCGTGTTAAAAAGAAGTTACGTGCAACTTGTTGGGTAATGGTACTGGCACCTTGTTTCGCTTGGCCTGTTGACGCATACACTATTGCTGCACGGACGATACCAATAGGATCGATACCAAAATGTTGATAATAACGGTTATCTTCAATTGCCAAAAATGCATTAATGAGTTGTTCTGGTACATCCTCTCGTTGTAGTGGGATACGTCGCTTTATACCAAACTGTGAGATCAATTCACCATCAATACTGAATATTTTCATGGGGACTTGTAATTTAATATCTTGGATTGTCGCAACATCAGGAAGATCAGATTTAAGATGATAATAAATACCAGCAATAGCGCCTAAGCCTAATAGAATAATTAACGCTAACATTAAAAAAAAGCGTTTAATCCATTTTTTCATTTTATTTTTCCTAAAATTTTCAGATAACCAACCAATCTCATTTATGCAATTTAACAGTATATAGCGATAATTAACTATATAAAGAACGAAATTTGACTTATCACCTAGGAAGATAAAGATTTTCGTCTTATTATTAGCCGGCAACCTCCGCATAATGCTTTTTATGTGACAAAATAAAGATGTTTGGTGTTGGTCATTCATTCTCGTCGCAATTTTTTAAAACGTAAAAATATTTATTAAGGCCTACTCAAATAAAAATGAAGCCAAGGATATTATGTTTTCAGTTCTTAAGAGAAATTCAACTGCATTAGTCGGTATTGATTTTGGATCACATTCAATAAAGGCTATTGCACTATCAAAAAGCAATAGAGTGTTTCAAATTGATGCTGTTGCTGAAGCGGTGCTCCCAAAGGGAGTGATTGTTGATAATAATTTTGAAGATATAGCCAAATTAACTCAAGTTATTAAACAATTACGCAAAAAAATTCCAGCTTCATATCGGCATGCGGCTATTGCCGTCAGTGGTGCAGATGTCATCACCAAAGTGATCACCATGAATGCGGATTACAATGAATTCGAACTGGAATCTCAGGTGGAAATTGAAGCTGAAAATAGCATTCCATTTCCATTAGATGAAATATTTTTAGATTTTGAAATTATTTCCCCCCATATGGCGGATAGGTCGTTGAATGATATCTTGCTTAGCGCAGCTCGAAAAGAGACGGTACTTTCACAAGTTCATTGTGTTGAAAGTGCCGGGCTAATCATAAAAGTAGTGGATGTCGGCAGTCACGCACAATCAAGGGCTTGCGAGCTTATTTTTGAGCGAGAAGATGACGACAAAGGTATTGCCATTGTTGATATTGGCGCATCACAAATGATGTTAAATATTGTTCATGGTGGTCATATCATCTTTTCTTGTTCGAAAAATCATGGTGGGGCGGTGTGCACTCAGATGATGGCTGACCATTACAAGATGAAATTTAAGGATGCTGAAAAAGCAAAAATAACGCATACCTGGCCCCCGGGGTGTGAAAGGGATGTGCTCACTCCCTTTATTTATATGACCGTAAATTACTTACGATTTGATTTACGCATGTTTACCAATGTGCCTAAAAATATTCAAGTAGAAAAAATAATCTTAATTGGTGGATGTCATTTAATACCTGGTTTAGTTGAGCAAATTGAGTTGCAGTTAGGGCTTAATGTGATGGTGGCGAATCCTTTTGTTGACTTTGAATATCGCAATAAATCAGATAAAACACTGCTCCATAATGCTGGCGCTAAATACATGACGGCACTCGGGCTTGCACTAAGAGGGGCTGAATAATGTCTAATATTAACCTATTACCATGGCGAGAAAATAACCAGAAGAAAAGCAGGCGAGTTTTTTTTGCTCTGTTTTTTATTATCTCTCTGGTGGTCATCGGCATTTCATATCTCGGGAAAATGTATATCAATGCCATGATTAGCGTACAAAATCAGCGTAATCAATATTTACAAACACAAATGATTATTTTAGATCGCCGTCTCGCTGACATTCATCATATCAAAAAAGAAAAAGCGCTGTTAGAAGGTCGAATTCATTTGATTCAAAAATTAGAAGAAAAGCGCAACGATGCCACGCATCTCTTTAATACACTTGCCCAAGAGGTGCCAACAGGCGTTTATTTGAAAATGGTTACTTTTAATCAAGGAAAAATCGTGGTGCAAGGTAGCGCTGAATCAGCTAACCGATTGACAAGCATGATGAGAAATATGGATAGCTCTGGTTGGTTAGGGGATGCAGATTTACGCAATATTAAAGAGGGATCAAGGAAACCCATGACATTATATGATTTTGTCCTGGAGTTTAGGGTTGTTCCTGAAGTAAAGAAGACGAAGTCATGAATTTAAGTGCAGTAGACTTCGACAATATTAGCCGTTGGCCGGCATTATATCGCGGTGGGTTTATTGCGTTAGTTTCTCTTATATTCTCTGCTGTTTTTTATTATTACATTACTATCCCACAATTAAAGCAGTTAAAAGTAGCAGAAGTAAAAGAGCAAAAATTAAAAAATGAGTTTAACGCCAAAGCGTCGCTATCTTCAAACCTTGAAACTTACCAAATGCAACTATCTGAAATAAAGGTTATTTTTGATGGGCTAATTAATAAATTAGCGAATAAAAAAGAAGTCGCTAGTTTATTGGATGATATTAGTTTTATCGGCGCAGATAATGGACTGCAATTTAAAAGTATTAATTGGGGTGTTAAAAAAGAGGATGGTGACCTCTCCGTTGAAGTGCCTATTCGTATTAAAGTGATCGGTAGTTATCAGCAATTAGGGCATTTTGTTGCTGATATCGCCACTTTGCCACGTATTGTAATTTTAGATGAGTTACGTTTATCAAAAGGAGCAAAAGGTCAGATAACCTTAAATGTGGTTGCTAAAACCTATCGTTATAAAGGGAAAGTGAAATGAAACATTTCATTATTTTGCTCGTTTCATTTGCCCTTTTTTCTTGTGTAGAAATTGAAATGGATGATCTTAAAGACTTTGTTGCAGAGGCAAAATCTAAAGAGTATCCAATCAACGATAAAGTTCCTAAATTGAAAAAGATTGATGCCTTGCTTTTCATGGGTAAGGAAGAGAGCAATCCCTTTAGTGAACCTCTGATGAATGTTGTGCCTCTGACTATAGATCCGCCACAACGTTGCCTTAAACCTAATTTTTTGCGCAAGAAAGGGGTTTTAGAAAAGCATGCTCTTGATCATTTGTTGATGCGTGGGACGTTGTTGGTAAATAATCAGTTATGGGCATTGGTGCAAACACCTAGTGGTGAAGTTCATAAGGTAAAACACGACTATTACCTGGGTTTACAGCACGGTAAAGTGTTAGCAATTACTCAAGTTAAAATTGAACTCTTAGAGTTGGTGCCGGATAGGAAGGGGTGTTGGCAAGCGCGTGTAACACAAATGACGCTACAATCACAATGAGCAGGGAATATAAAAATAATGAAGGCAAGGTATAAAAACAAGCTGGCTTCTTTTTTTTCAATAGCGGGTTTATTGTTCGGTTCCTCTCTTGCTCTTGCGGAATCACAGCTAACTAAGTTGAATATTAATTCACTTTCAGTGGGCAAGCTTGAGCTTAAATTTGAGTTTAATGAAGCCATATCTGGTTATGAAGATAAGTTACATTATCGTCCAAACCAACTTATCGTTGATATTGAAGGTGCGCGTTCAATACTTAAAATAAACCCTATTAAGATTAATAAAAGTGGCATTAATAAGGTTAAAACTGAACGTACAGTGGATGGTCTGCGCTTAGTTATTTCTTTAACGGTGCTCATGCCTTACCGTATCAAGCAAGAAGGTAATATTCTGTTTGTTCGTTTTGGTGAGCATCGCACCATAATGAGCGCCACAAGTGACGATGAAAAAGCACTAGCGACTGCAATTGGACAAAATAGTGGAAGTCAAACGACGGTTACGCCACTGGCAATAATGGCAGCAGATAAAAAAGTGACGCTGCAATCGACTCAGAGTTATGTTAACCGTATCCATGGGATTGATTTTAAACGTGGCTCAGAAGGACAGGGTAAACTGCTCATCTATCTAGAGAACGCCAGTGTTGCGGTGGATATTCATCGTCGAGGTAAACAATTAATTGCGGTGTTTCAAAGCACTCAAATCGCGGATGAATTTTTATACATTATGGATGTTGGTGATTTTGCAACATCAGTACAAACAATTGAAACCTTTAAAGAAGACGGCGCAACACGGTTTGTTTTGGATGTTAAGGATGGATATCATTATCGTTATAACCAGTTAGGTACGCTTTTCATCATTGAGGTTTCTAAGAAGTTAAAAAATAAAAAAGAGGGCGAATATCAAGGCAAAGCCATTTCTCTTAACTTCCAAGACATCCCGGTACGCACCGTATTACAGTTAATTGCTGACTTTAATGATTTAAACATAGTGATGACGGATTCTGTTAGTGGCAATATCACTCTACGTTTAGATGATATTCCATGGGAGCAAGCACTTGATATCATTTTAAAAATAAAAGGCCTTGGCAAACGCATGGATGGTAATGTGTTAATGATTTTGCCTGCCGTTGAATTAGCTAATAAAAAGCGTGAGCAATTAGAGTTGCTAAGTAAAATTGAGGAGTTTGCACCCCTTTTTTCTGAATTTATTCAAATTAATTATGCAAAGGCGGCTGATATTGCTGCCATGTTATCGGGAGAAAATGCCAGCCTACTCTCTTCTCGTGGCAAGGTCAGCACGGATCAACGTACTAATACCTTATTGTTAAAAGATACTGTGGCTGTCATTGATGCCGTCAAAGAGATGCTCATCGTCTTGGATGTCCCGGTGCGCCAAGTGGTCATTGAAGCACGTATGGTGACCGTCAGTGATTCGGTTGGTGAAGAATTAGGGGTGAGTTGGGGTTTGACATCAACGGGTCGTAATGTGTCAACTTCAGGTACCCTTGAAGGGATTGAAAATAATGCGAGCCTTGATGACCGTTTAAATGTAAATCTACCGATAGTTGATGCGGCCGGTACGATCGCATTTCGAGTGGCCAATATTGTTGATGGCGCGTTATTAGATTTAGAGCTTTCTGCTTTAGAGTCAGAAAATAAAGCTGAAATTATAGCCAGTCCTCGTATTACGACTGCCAATCAACAAACGGCATATATTGAGCAGGGGTCTGAAATTCCTTATACTGAATCTTCATCATCAGGTGCAACGACAGTCAGTTTTAAAAAAGCGGTATTAAGCCTTGAAGTCACACCGCAAATAACACCAGACAATAAAATAATTTTAGATTTAGTGATCACCCAAAACTCTATCGGAGAGACGGTTTCAACCGGTACGGGCTCGGCTGTTGCCATCAATACACAAGAAATAAAGACCCAAGTATTGGTTAATCACGGAGAGACAGTGGTATTAGGGGGGATTTATCAAGAAACCACTAATACCGATATATCGAAAGTGCCCTTTTTAGGCGATATTCCTTATTTAGGTGCTTTATTTAGCACTCGCTCAGACTCTACCTCAAAATCAGAATTACTGATTTTTGTAACACCACGCATCATAATGCAAACTGAATATTAATCAGAAATGATGCTTAATATTTACAGCATGGTGTGTCACTTTGGGCTTTTTTTTTAGCGGTTAGTAATATGACTTGCAATCAGTTATCAACAATTGCGATAATACGCAGCATTTCTTTTTTTAGGGAATTTCTAATACCTATTACAATAACTAATTATTGAGTAAAAAACCAACATGGCAGAACAACGTAATATTTTCTTGATTGGCCCTATGGGGGCTGGTAAAAGCACAATTGGACGTCACTTAGCACAAATGTTGCATCTTAATTTTCATGATTCAGACGCTGAAATTGAGAAAAAAACCGGTGCAGATATCGCTTGGATTTTTGATGTCGAGGGTGAGGCGGGTTTCCGTCATCGTGAATCAGATATGATTGATGTGTTAAGTCAGAAACACGGTATCGTTTTAGCGACTGGTGGTGGCGCCGTTATCCTTTCTGAAAATAGGGGTTATCTTTCAGCGCGCGGTATTGTTGTGTACCTAAAAACCAGTGTAGATAAGCAATTGGCACGTACATTAAAAGATAAACGTCGCCCTCTATTACAAACGGAGGATCCGCGTAAAGCATTAGAAGACCTCGCTGAAATACGTAATATACTTTATGATGAAGTGGCAGATTATACCATTGAAACAGATGAACAAAGTGCGAAGGTTGTTGCTAGTCAAATCATTACATTATTGGATTTTTAATGGAAAAATTAACGGTTGATTTAGGCTCTCGTAGCTATCCCATCTCTATTGGCGAAAATCTATTGTCTCAAAGTGCCCTTTTTTACAGTGCGGTCATGGGTAAAAAAGTGATGATCGTGACCAATGATATCGTTGCACCATTGTATTTAGAAACATGTAAAAGAAGCCTACAGTCCTTTAGCATTGATGAAATTATTTTACCCGATGGTGAAAAATATAAGACTTTAGCAACATTTGACACTATTTTAACCGCGTTGTTAGAAAATATTCATGCACGTGATACCACTATTATCGCATTAGGTGGAGGTGTTATTGGGGACATGGCTGGGTTTGCCGCCGCTTGTTATCAACGGGGTGTGGCATTTATTCAAGTACCGACCACCTTATTATCACAGGTTGATTCATCTGTGGGTGGTAAGACTGCGGTAAATCATCCCTTGGCCAAAAATATGATTGGGGCTTTTTATCAACCCAAATCAGTGATCATTGATATAAAGTGCCTAAACACATTACCTGAACGTGAGTTTGCTGCCGGTATGGCAGAGGTCATTAAATATGGCATTATTTATGATGGTGAATTTTTTAGATGGTTGGAAACCCATGTCAGCGAAATAAAATCACTGCAGCCTGAAACCATCACTTATATGATCAGACGTTGTTGTGAAATTAAAGCTGAGATTGTGGCTCAAGATGAAAAAGAGCATGGTGTCCGTGCTCTCCTTAACCTTGGGCATACTTTTGGTCATGCTATTGAAGCCGAGCAAGGGTATGGTAATTGGTTGCATGGTGAAGCTGTCGGCGCAGGGATGATACTTGCCGCTAAAACGTCTGTTACTTTGCAACTTATAAATCAGCATCAATTTGAGAAGATAAAATTATTAATTGAACAGTTTGATCTGCCTCTGCATGCTCCTGAAGAAATGAACTATGCGCATTTTGCCAAACATATGCAATTAGACAAAAAAGTATTAAATGGGCAATTACGTTTGATCCTTCCGACTGCGATTGGTCGCAGTGAAATCTACTCTGACGTAAGTGAAGCCGTGCTTCGTTGCGTCATTGAGCAATAACCATGGTTGAACGTACTTTAATCTCATTCCCCTCACAATTGCAGTTGATCGAACGACTACAACACTTGTTTTATTTGTCATCGTCGATGGTTTTTATTTCAGGCGCGAAGGGCAGTGGTAAAAGTACCTTAGTAGAGCAACTTTCTAATCAGCTTCCAGATAGCACCAAACAAGCTTTTATTCACCTTACTGGGCCAACTTCCGTCGCACAAGTTCGGCAACAAATTGTCTCCCAGCTTTTTGAACATCCACTTTTTGATGCTGATGAGTCACTGTTTAATATTTTACTGTTATTAAAAGAAAAACATGCTTCTGCTGGTACCTCTGTGATCGTGATTGACAATGCACAATTACTGCAAGAAGAATTGCTCCATGAGTTAGCCGAAGTTATTAAAGAAAAATTATTATTAGGTGATAATGAAATAAATTTTATTTTACTCAGTGATGAATTTAAAAGTAACCAGATGGTTAGGCAAATTCAACAATCATCCCAGCAAGGCATTACTACGCTTGCCTTTAAATTATCACCACTTGATATTAATGAAGCCCAACAATTATTAGAGCATAGCCTTGCACAAAGTAACTATTCACCTAAAATTAAGCATCAGGATGCACTCGCCAAACAATTATTAAATTGTCAGGGCAACCCTGAAAAAATATTGTTATTAGCGACAGATATTAGTAGTGGTCACTTCGATGAGAAGAAACCTAGCTGGTTGCAAACGCGATTTATGGCAATATTGCTGATGTTTGCATTAGTTGCACTTGCGAGTGGTCTTGTTATTTATCTTTATCCGCAATTCATAAAACCACAAGTGGTGGTTGAAACAAAAATTGAGAGTGATGCCGTTTTACTCGATGAAATCGCCTTAACGCCTTTAACCACGTTAACCACGGACCTCGCAAATAGCTCAGAAGGTACTGAACAATTATCAGGGCAATGGAGCCAGCCTAAAGATGCCATCACTGATAATAAATTAATCGTTGGTAAAGCAGATAGTGGAGAGCATGTCATCATTTCAGGTGCACAATTACCTGAGGTGGCTTATTCTACTCGTGCTCCAACGATTGATGCCAGTATTGATGATAATATTGAAGCTAATATTGAAGCTAATATTGATGTTAATATTGAAGCTAATATTGATGCTAATATTGATGCTAATAATGAAACCATAAACAGTGAAAACTCAACGATAGAAAAGATTGTCTCCAATGATAAGAGTCCCATCGCTGATGAGCCGGCGCTCGAAGCGGTTATTGACGTTGAATCCTTAGAAGAAAGCCCTGTTACTGAGCCACAGGCGCTAACCTCTGGTGTATTAGCAACGTCACCGGAGTTGTTGTTAGCCATTGATCCGACATTCTATACGCTACAACTGGCGGCCATGGGATCTGAAAAGGCATTGCAGCAATTTATTAAGCAATATCAACTGACCGATAAAGATATTTATTTTTACCAAACCCGCACTCATGAAACAAACTTGTATGTGCTAATTTACGGTCAGTTTGAGAATCGTCAAATTGCTCTCAACGAAGCGAAAAAATTATCTGAGTTATCAATCAAGCTCAATAGCTGGCCGAAAAAATATATTTTAGTACATCAGGATTTACAGTTAAATGGACAATAAAAAACATCGTGCGTTCCTAAAATGGGCTGGTGGAAAGTATGCGTTAACAGAGCAGATTAATCATCGTTTACCAGCGGGTAAACGGCTTATTGAACCTTTTGTTGGTGCTTGCTCCGTCTTTTTGAACAGTAATTTTGATGAATATCTGCTCAATGATATTAATGCCGATTTGATTGCGATGTATAACATTATTAAGCGTAACCCTAAGACATTTATTAAGGATGCGAAGCATTACTTCCAGCCTCAATACAATAATGAACAGACTTACTACCAACTTCGTGATGAGTTTAATCAAACCAGTGATGCTTATCAGCGCTCCCTGTTATTTTTATATATGAATCGACATTGTTATAATGGTTTGTGTCGTTATAATAAAAGTGGTGGTTTTAATGTGCCTTTTGGGCGTTATAAAAAGCCTTATTTTCCTGAACAAGAGTTATTGTTTTTTGCTGAAAAAGCAAAAAAAGCAACCTTTGTTTGTAAACCCTACCAAAAACTATTCCAATATCTTCGTGATGATGATGTGTTGTATTGCGATCCACCCTATGTTCCTCTGAGTAAAAGTGCCTCTTTTACTGGTTATGCAAAAGAAGGCTTTAATCTGGATGATCAGGCAAATTTGGCGCGTCTTGCACGTGCATCAAAATGTGCAGTGTTGCTCAGCAATCATGATACGGCATTAACACAGGAACTTTATCGTGATGCAGTGTGCGATAAAATACAGGTCTCGCGCACAATTAGCGGTAATGCACATAAGCGCACATCCGTGGGTGAGATATTTGCCCTCTTTAGTGCCATAACTGACAATAAAAAATAGTCTGTTTTGATTTGCTTCGGTAGAATAGCTCTCACATTCTGCCACAGGTAAAAAACATGACCGATTTTTTAATTGCCCCATCAATCCTTTCTGCCGATTTTGCTCGTTTAGGTGACGATGTGAAAAAAGTACTTGATGATGGTGCTGATGTTGTACATTTTGATGTGATGGACAATCACTATGTTCCAAACTTAACGATCGGACCAATGGTCTGTAAAGCACTACGTGATTTTGGCATTACAGCGCCCATTGATGTGCATTTAATGGTTGAACCGGTTGATACTATGATTGTGGATTTTGCTAACGCCGGTGCTTCGATTATCACTTTTCATCCTGATGCTTCCAAGCATGTTGACCGTTCTCTGCAACTTATTAAAGATCATGGCTGTAAAGCTGGCTTGGTATTAAATCCTGCCACTTCACTTGAAGTGTTAACACATGTAATGGATAAACTTGATGTTATTTTGTTGATGTCGGTTAATCCTGGCTTTGGTGGTCAATCATTTATCCCACATACCCTTGAAAAATTACGCCAAGTTAAAAAACTGATTAGCGCCAGTGGTCGTGATATTCGTTTACAAGTTGATGGGGGTGTAAAAGTTGATAATATTAAAGAAATTGCTGAGGCAGGTGCAGATATGTTTGTGGCAGGCTCTGCAATTTTTAACCAACCTCATTATAAAACCGTTATCGATGAGATGCGCACTGAATTGGCCAAAATATAATGGCTAAAATTAAAAATATCAAACTGATCTGTTTTGATCTCGATGGCACCTTAGTTGATAGCGTGCCAGATTTGCGCTTAGCATTAAATGCCATGATGGACGACTTCAAACTGCCACATTGCCAAGATGAACAGATTAAAACATGGATTGGTAATGGCTTGCCTAAGCTGGTTGAGCGGGCCTTATTACACGTCGGTAATCAACAGATAACACAACAAACGGCCTTTAGCTGTTTTGAAAAACATTATCGGCATTACATTAATAGCGCTTCTTGTTTATATGAAAATGTCGTAGAGACATTACATGCATTAAAGAAAAAGGGTTATCAAATCGCACTTATCACCAATAAAGCAGAGCAATTTTTACCCGCGTTACTGCAGCACTTTAAGATGAGTGACTATTTTGATTTGGTCATTGGTGGTGATACCCTTGCTAAAAACAAACCCGATCCCATGCAAGTTGATTTTGCTTGTTCACATTTTGGCGTTCAAAAAATGCAAGCGGTGATGGTGGGCGATTCAAAAAATGATATTCTGGCGGGGCAAAATGCTGGCTTAATAAGTATCGCATTAACCTATGGTTATAACTATGGTGAGCCTGTTTCACTGTTAAATCCCGATCATATTATTGACCAATTTGACGAATTATTAGTGCTACTTTAAGCATCGTAAGGAATAAAAATGAGTAAACCAATTGTATTAAGTGGCTGTCAGCCCTCTGGCTCTCTGACTATCGGTAACTACATGGGCGCATTGCGTCAATGGGTCACAATGCAACAAACAAATGATTGTTATTTCTGCTTGGTAGACTTACATGCAATTACTGTGCGCCAAGATCCAATCGCACTACGCAATGCAATCTATGATGGTTTAGCAATGTACCAAGCGGTGGGTATCGATGCACAAAAAAGTACGATGTTTATTCAATCTCAAGTGTCTGAACATGCAGAGTTGTCTTGGATCTTAAACTGCCATACACAGATGGGTGAGCTTAATCGTATGACTCAGTTTAAAGATAAATCAAAAAAAAATGTGACTAATATTAATGCGGGTTTATTTAGTTATCCGGTATTGATGGCGGCGGATATCCTTTTATATGGACCAAAACATGTACCTGTTGGCAGTGATCAAAAACAGCATTTAGAGCTTGCTCGCGATATTGCAACACGTTTTAATAATGCCTATGGCGATACCTTTGTTGTGCCTGAACCAGCTATTCCTGAGCATGGTGCACGTATTATGAGTTTACAAGAACCAACGAAGAAGATGTCTAAATCCGACGATAATGTGAAAAACTTTATTGGTTTATTAGAAGATCCTAAAAAGATAGCGAAGAAAATAAAAGCGGCTGCTACCGATTCAGATGAACAAGCACGTATCTATTTTGATAAAACTGAAAAACCCGGTATTTCTAACTTATTAACATTACTGTCATGCTCTACGGGCACCAGTATTGAAAATTTGATCCCGCAATATGAGGGTAAAATGTACGGTCACTTAAAAGTTGATACTGCAGAGGCTGTCGTCAGCTTGTTAACGCCTATTCAAGCACGCTTCAAAGAGTTGCGCGCGGATGAAGATGCATTACAAGCCATTGCTCGAGTCGGCGCTGAAAAAGCACGTGAGCGTGCTACCATAACCCTGGCAAGGGTTTATGATAAAATTGGTTTCTTACCCAAATAATACAACATCAATTTTTAAACTGAAAAGGTCAACTATGTTGACCTTTTTTAGTTTTGTTATATTGTTTATTCGATTATACCTATTAAGTTTTCTGCATATTGCATATTGCATACAAAGCTTGAGTTTTCTCTGGCAGGAGATTCTGGGTATCTGATTCAGATTCCTTTAACTTGATAATGCCACTGGTGGTGGCATTGCCTACTCACCATGCTTTGTTAGTGCTCACTTCTATTTCTCCATCACTGCTCACGTCATTCATTTTTGTGGCATGAATCAGTGAAAATTTAACTTTTCTGGCGCTCACTTTGTATTGCAAATTGTGTTAATTCTTCAATAACTTGTTTTTTTATCTCTAACTGCTCATGCGCTGGGATATCATAACGTTGGCTCAATAAGTGATAATCCTCGCCACTTAAACTCACGGTTAAACGTGGGCGCTTCGGCTTTTTATGGGTAGGCAAGTTTAACAGATGACGAATTTGCTCAGAAGGGCTCACTCCTTTATCAAGCGCACTGCGACGAATACTGTATTGGAGCTTACTATCCATATCAAAGGCAATCTGTACCGCTTTTACCACTTTTGCGGATTGTTGCCATTTTTTCGGTAATTTATTATGTGGCATCTTACTCTCCTTCGCGGTGATCATTGCCCATCTTTAGCCCATAACTCGGCTATTTCGTTAGTTGGACGGAAGAAGGAAAGGTACACATCTGTATCACCATTTTCAAATATAAATATCTCTACAAAGCGTTTTTCTTGATTGCCTTGCAAGGAATAATATTCAAATTCTTGACCGTGTTTATCTTCATTGAATTGTGGTGGTGTGGCATTGCGGTAGTCTTGACGATGAAAATAACCACTGGTCATAAAATCTTGTTGGATATATTTGTCAGCAAGCATATCTGCATAATTGAGATTATTCGTTAGGGGGGTTAAATGCGCATTTCCAGGTTGTTCAAATATTTCAGAAAAATCATCCATATTAAACAATGCTTCAACATCACTACGTGGCAATAACAGGCTAAGTTTGACTAACTTTTGTGGGTTATTAGGGAAACTCAGGTACACCAATTGGTTGCCACTGCCTTGGGCTACAATCTGCGCATAATGCTCATGTTTGAATTCAATGGTATTGATATCAGTGACTTGTAATTGCATCTTACGCATTGCTTGAGGCAGTGCAAAGCTATCGCTAAAGCTAAAAAGATCTTGCAGTTGTAACTCGGTGACATGATTGAGGGTGCGTGTTGGGGCCGCTTGTTTTTTAGCAAACAGCGATTTAAAAAAACTCATCGATTACCTCTCTAAAACGCAAAAAAACACGAGCCCTAAGAAGGTACTCGTGTTGTTAATATTCTTGTCATTATTTAGATTTTAAGCGATCTAAAATTGACTGTGCACTTGATTGCTGTGCGCCAATGCCGGCTTCTTGTAGTTTCGCTTTTAATGAACTGTCGTCATTTTCTGCTTCTAACTGCTCCGCTGCTTTTAATTTATCATCAAAATTAGCTTGTTTGTTTTTGATGCGCTCTAAAGAATCTTTGGCATTTAATAATTTAGAATTGCTTGCAGTGAAATTGTCCGTGATCGCTGATGTCGCTTTTTGGACACTTTCAGTGGTTTTGATCATACTTAATTGACGTTTATAATCAGTAAGTTGTCGCTCACTTTTCTTGATTAGCTCTTTTAAGCGATCCGCACTTTTTAAGAAGCTGTCATTGGCTTGTTGTTGATCCGCTGCGTTTGTTTCCAATTCACCTATTTTCTCAGCGACTTCAATGGCTAATGCTTCATTGCCTTGCTCAAGCGCTTGTAAAGCATAACCTTCATGCTCTTTAATACTTGTTTGTAATTGAGTCAGCTCGCGAGCTGCTTGCATCTGCTTGGCCATGATTTCAGTTAAATCACGTTTAGCGATAGTAATGTGTTTCTCACTATCCCGGATTTCTTGCTCAAAAATACGCGTTGAATTTGCATCTACAACCGCTTCGCCTGCTTCACGTACACCACCACGAACGGCGGTAATTATCTTTTTAAATATACTCATTATTTTTTCCTTACTTTAAATAAGTGTCCATTTCACTGATCACTTCTAAGCTGTTATCGCTTAACGTTACAATTTCTAATTCAATGTCATCAAGGCTTGAGTTGATAGATAGTGCGCCAAAAACAACATATTTATCTGCTATTTTTGCAAACGAAGAGAGTGGCATTGGGATATTCATCTCCAGCATTGACTCCATCATATTAGCTTTCAACTCTGTCTTTACTTCATCTTCTCCCCATAAATAAGCGATGCATAAGATTTGATTATCGCTAATAGAAAGGAAAATAGGGATTTCTTCACGGCCAATAATCTCAACCTGCAAAACATCAATATCACCGTCAATCGGTGTGCAATCAAAATCAAAACCGGTTTCTGTTTTATCTTTTAATTGATTTAAATGGGTCGCTATTTTATGAATATTCATAATGCTCCTTAGAGTAAAGACATTTAATGTCTTGTTGAAAGCTAATTTAATCCGCTTGGCATTATATGTCAAGAGGTTGGTTACTATTATTTTATTTACTCACATAATATTGCGCTAATCATTGCCTTTTTCAATGATCGAATAAAGTTATTACTGATCATCTTTTAGACAACTGTTAAGTTAAGCTAATTCTTGTTAACAATATAGGTTGTCATTATGTCTTTACTCTCTGATTGTGCGGCTCACCACGTTCAACGCCTTAGCGAGAGCATCGATCTCTCTTTTTGTCATGCCTCGCAATTAGCAGAGTTAAAAGAGGTACTTGGGTTAAGTGATTTTGTCGCAGATTCATTAATGAAACAGCCTGGCTTATTAATGGAATTGTTAAACAGCGGTTTATTGCTTGAGAATGACCGCATCCAGCGCTTAAAAGAGGAATTGCAGGCTTGCTTAGCGGTCACTGATGATGAGATACAACTGCATAAAGTATTACGCCAATTCCGGCGTAAACATATGGTTATTATTGCGTGGCGAGAATTACTGAGAAAAGCCAACTTAGCAGAGAGTTTTAAGCATATTTCATTTTTAGCCGATGAACTTATTGAACAAGCGCTTAATTGGTTATATGAGAAGCAGTGCTCTGAGCAAGGTACGCCTGTTAATGCGTTGGGGGTAAGACAAAGTTTATATATTTTTGCAATGGGCAAGCTTGGTGGCCGAGAGTTAAATTTCTCTTCGGATATTGATCTTATTTTTGCTTATCCCGAGCACGGTGAAACAAAAGGTGGTCGTCGTGTTATCAATAATCAATCTTTTTTCACTAAACTTGGACAACGTTTAATCGCCTCTTTACATCAAATTACTGAGCATGGTTTTGTGTATCGCGTTGATATGCGTTTACGCCCTTTTGGTGACTCAGGTCCATTAGTTACAAGTTTTGCTTCCGTTGAAGATTATTATCAAACTCATGGCCGTGAATGGGAACGTTATGCGATGGTGAAAGCGCGTGTTATTGGTGAGCAAGGGCAATATAAAAAAGAGTTAGAAGCGTTGTTACGACCTTTTGTTTATCGTCGTTATATTGATTTTAGTGCCATTGATTCATTACGTAAAATGAAAGAAATGATCAATGCAGAAGTACGTCGTAAGGGTCTTAAAGATAATATTAAACTTGGTATGGGTGGCATCCGAGAAATTGAGTTTGTCGCTCAAGCATTTCAGTTAATTCATGGGGGTAGAACTCCTGTGTTGCAATGTAGGGGATTGCAGGAAACATTGCAGGTGATTGCTGATCTTAATGTTTTACCCGCTGCCCGAGTAGAGAGTTTGCTTGATAGCTACCAATTTTTACGTCGTGTTGAAAATGTGTTGCAGCAGATTGCTGATCAACAAACACAAACTTTGCCAAGTGGTGAACGAGATAGATTACGTTTAATAACGGTGATGCAGTTCAGTGATTGGGCGTGTTTTTATGACACTTTAAATGAAGTCATGAAAAATGTGCATGATGAATTTAATTGGGTCATTGGCGCACAGGATGATGATATACAATCAGATCAAGATTTTTGTGAGTTATGGATATTAGATTTATCCGAGCAAGAAACCGTTCGGCTGTTAATTGAAAAAGGCTTGCCAGAACATATTGCTAAAGAATTAACCTTGTTATTGCTGAGCTTCAAGAATGATGTTGGCAAACGTCCAATCGGACCTCGTGGTCAAGAAACCATGTCCAAACTACTGCCAAAAATACTCGAAAAAATATGTGCGTATAAAAACCCCATCGAATTGTTGCAACGAATTAATGAGTTACTGTTAAAAATAATGTGTCGTACTGCTTATTTAGAGTTGCTCAATGAAAATGACGGCGCACTAAATCAGCTACTAACATTATGTTATGCGAGCCCTCGTGTGAGTGCACAGTTAGGGCGACATCCTATTTTGTTAGATGAATTACTCGATCCACAACAACTATATCACCCTACACAACTTGATCACTACAAACGCGATTTACGCCAATTTATGTTGCGTGTTCCTGAAGAGGATATGGAGCAACAAATGGAAGCGTTGCGTCAATTTAAGCAGATGCAGTTTTTACGCATCGCTGCTGCCGATATAATCGGGGCGATTAAGCTACCAGAAGTAAGTGATCACTTAACCTATTTAAGTGAGGCTATAATGGCATTTGTGGTGCATATCGCATGGACGCAAATGGTTGAAAAATTTGGTTGTCCTAGTTGTGTATTGGGTACCGATGATAAAGGTTTTGCAGTGATCGCTTATGGAAAAATGGGGGGCATTGAAATCGCTTATGAATCGGATTTAGATGTCGTTTTTTTGCATCAGAGTGACATCGTTGGAGAAACAAATGGGGCGCGTGTCATTGATAATCAACTTTTCTATTTTCGTTTAGTACAACGTATTATTCATCTATTTAGTACACGTACTAATTCAGGTGTTTTATATGAGATAGACATACGTTTACGCCCGTCGGGTGATGCCGGTCCCTTAGTGGTGAGTATCACGGGTTATGAAAAATACCTGCTTAACGAGGCATGGACATGGGAGCATCAAGCACTAGTGCGTGCTCGCGCGGTTTTTTATGATACTAAAATGTTCTCTCAGTTCAATCGCGTGCGGGAATTGATTTTGTCATTACCAAGAGAAGAAGCCATATTAGCTAAAGATGTAGGTGAGATGCGTAATAAAATGCGTGCACATCTTAATCGGGCAAAATTAGGGCAATTTGATTTAAAACATTCTCCCGGTGGCCTGGTTGATATTGAGTTTATTGCGCAATATTTAGTGCTCGCTAATGCCGCTAAAACAGATTGTTCACTGTGTAAATGGTCTGATAATCTACGCATTTTTGAAACTTGCAAAGATCTTAATTTATTAACTGAAGGGCAACAAAAAGCATTAACCGATGCTTATTGTAACATTCGTGATGCAGGCCATCGTTTAATGCTGAGTAAAAAAAGACTGATTGTTGATGAGGCTGGTTTCGAAGAAGCACGACAAGCGGTACTTGCAGTTTGGCTGCAGTTTCTAGGGGAGGGTAATCAAGCGCTGTAAATGCCCGTTAGAGAGGGGATCTAATTGCTCTTTAAACGGGAGTAAAAACGATTCAAGGCAGGGTTGTCTAATATAATAATAACCGATGTGAGCTATCACATCAGCCTACTTGGCAACTAGAAAAGCAGATACGTAAATCAAATCACACGGACAAGCTCAACGGTTTTTAAGTTGTTATGGCATTGTGAATAATTTATTTAGGTTTGGTCTGCATTGACTTAAAGCTAAACATTATCGAGCATTCTGCGATCGCTCCATTCGCAGAATGGGATGGGGTTAGTTGTGTCCAAAATTTAGATTAAGGCGTGTTTGGCCGAATTTATTTGGCTTAGCTCGATAAGTCGGCAATACCTACGTAAACATAAAAGTGATAATGCACACAATTATTTTTAATATTTCTAGGGTAATATATACTTAGTTGTAAAATTCAATTTATCGTATAACGAAGGGCAATATAAATGAAATCTAAAACTACCTGGGTAAATAATAAATGCTTTATTTCTATCGCAGACAGCAAGCATTCAATGATTACCGATGCACCTGAATCATTTGGTGGTAACGATAGTGCACAAACACCAGTAGAACAAGTATTGGCGGCCGCTGGCAGTTGTGCTGCGATGGATGTAGTAACGTTGATGGGAAAACAAAAACAACCACTAACGAGTTTAAAAGTGTCAATTGATGCTGTTCGAGCGACAGAAGCACCAACTGTTTTTACCGCGTTACATTTCATATTTGAACTATCAGGAAATAACCTTAAACAAAAAACAATCCAACGCAGCTTAGAGCTTACGTTTTCAACTTATTGCTGCGTGTCGATTATGCTTGAACGCTCTGGTGCTAAAGTAACATGGGAATATAAAGAAGTTTAATACCGATTAACTCAATATTACAGTGAGAATTATTATTTCCCATTGGAGATGATTATAGGTAAGTGATACCACCTATAATCATTTTTATATTTAAAATATACGCTCTTCGTTGTCAACTCTTTCCAAAATTATTTTACCTTACATTGCTAACAAATAGGCGACGCCAAGTCCTGCAAATGATCCCACTAAAGAACCGATTAATGCCATTGTTAAGCCAATAGTCACTAAGTTTTTGTCGTAAGTTGCAGCAACAACGGTGGCAGACGATGAACTACCAATACTTGCAATAGAAGCAATTGCAACAAGGTGTAAGTCAACCTTTAGGACTCTGCCCCAAAGTAATAACAGAGTTGCATGAATAGCCAAAATCATAAAACCACAAAGGACATATATTGGGGCTTGCAGTAGTGCACTTAAATTAACTTCAGCGCCTATTAAGGCAACAACAATATAGAGCATTATACTGGATATCTCACTACTACCGCTTATCAATCTAAATTTAGTTTGCGCGAAACAAATACCGATGATAGTTGAAACGATAATAGTCCAAACCATACTATTTAACGGCGTTAGATTAGCAAGGCCGGAGCCTAAGTTTGAACTTACCGCAGAAACAAAGAGCGCAGCGCCTAACATCAACATTAAGGACTCTAGGGTGAGAACTTTATCACCTGATTCCTGGTTGTTGACGTCATTGATTACTTCTTGGATATTTGAATTTTCAGAACGTAAGAAGCGATCAAACTTTGGTTTAAATGATTTTAACCCTACAATAATAACGAGCCAAATAGTATAGCAAAAAGCGCCCATCAATAAGGTATAGCTCATCGCTGAATCTGAAACATTTAAAGCTTCTTTTATTGCAACAAAGTTTTGAGTTCCGCCTGTCCAACCTGCTGCCATTACACCGAAAGTATTAACTGTTTCATCACCAAGCCAAGGATGCATTAAATAGTAAACAACCACAAATCCAATCATTACGGTTATGGTGCTGCCGATGATTAATAAGATAAGTTTAATACCAAGTTTTTTTATTAGTGTAAAATTAAAATTAAGAGACATTAAAAATAACATCGCAGGAATAGCATTATCACGAACGGTGGCTCGAGCTACTTTTATTTCTGGCGTCATCTCCCAAAGGCCAAATGTATATAATATCATTGAACTAAACATGATGAGTATCACACTGGGAAACCATTTGAAAAGTAGTGATTGATAGTGTCTCTCTGCCCAAAATAACAAACCACATAAAAAAAATAAAATAGCTATAAAATCAAAGCCTTGAGTAATCATTTTGCCTCTCAGTAGTGTAATAAACTAGTTTTTCTAGTAATGAATATTTAATTAAAAAACAATAAATACAACAATTAAATAAAGTGTGTAGGTTATGTTAATAATATTTTCGTTATAGATTATAACGGTACTATCAACTTAGCAACCGCTCCATCAACACGATAAAAGCATTATAAATTTAGGGCTTTGTTTCATAATATTGTTGTCGATACTTGTTAAGTAAGCATAACTTATTGAAGGTAAAGGCTATGAATACTAAATCATTTTTCAGAAATATTAACTAGACAACTAACATCGGTATTGTCAACTTAACAACGGCTCGACCAGTTGATTATCTGTTGATTAAAAACGCTAATATATATGCAGGTTATCGTTATCCTACGCAAATAAGGTATTGTGAATTTAATAAAATTTAGATCATAGAATCGTATAAATATAAGAGTAACGCACTGATATATTGTTATGAGTGGTCCAAATGTTAGAGTGCATTGCGTTGATTCTGCTTAAGTTAATAATACTCAAATGAAATAAAATTTGAACTTGTTAACTTTTTAAAAATAAAAAATTATATTTTAGCAAAATTAAAATCTATAGCCTTTAACCAAGCTAAATCATCGTCGTGCTACCTTCACAGGATGTATGAACGCCATCATTAGTTCATTGATAATCAGGCCTTGATTGAATGACTTTACTGAATGCTTTATTCATATCAACAAAAATAAAATTATTTTTTTTGGCTACTTCCTCAATGTATTCGTTATATGGCTTTAATGCGAGATTACCTCGCTGTTCAAGGTATTGCTTTAGTTCGCCATAGCTTAGTTTGGAAATATATAAAAAAAGGGTTACTAGTTAAAATTGGTAATGTTGAAGTGCGCTCAAATTACAATTATTGGTTATGTGCCCCACCTGCTTATTTTAAACGGGAGAAAGTCGCTAATTTTACTCATTGGATAAAAAATGAGGCCAATAACTTCTTGAAGCAAAACATTTAAAATTAAAGGTAATTGTCATGTTGCATTGGACTCTGATTAAAACTATGGAGGTCAGGCCTGAATAGGATAGGGTTCGTTGTGTCCAAAATTTAGATTAAGGCGTGTTTGGCCGAATTTACTCGCTCAGGTGAGTAAGTTGGCAGTGCTCCTCATGGTGATGAAAAAGAAGCATATTTTAGATATTACGAAAAAAGATATTTATTCTATCTATACCCATTTCCACATTTACTAAATAAAATTAATTAATATCGTCAAGAAGTATTAATATTTACTACCTAAAGTCGTGTTAACAACCACTTTACCTTTTTGAGTTGCGTTAACTAATACAAAGATTCAAAATTGCTCACATAAAAAATAGCAACCAGCCGCGTTGGTGTTATGTGAAAAACAGGAATTTTTGATGACTAATCTAATATTTAATCGATTTAAAGCCATTACTGTAATGAGCTTCACAGCCGTTAGTTTGTTATTGTTAAGCTTAAATAGCTTCGCAACTGGGTTATTAACACCAATAAACAGTTCGCTACCACAATTAGAAATTAAAGAACACCATGTTAATGTTGTTATTGAAGATGGTTACGCCATTACCAACATTGAACAGGTATTTTACAATCCTAGCCCCGATGAATTAGAAGCTAAGTATTCTTTTCCTGTGCCCAGCAAAGCCGCTGTTGGTGAATTTACCTATTGGATTGATGGCAAGCCGGTAACAGGTGAAGTGGTTGAAAAAACAAAAGCGAGAAAAATTTATCAACAAGAAAAAAAAGCGGGTCGAGCAACGGCGCTCACGGGAAAAAATAGCTATAAAAATTTTGAAAGCTTAGTGTATCCAGTTAGGGCGCATCAAGAGGTGCGCATTAAACTGGTCTATATTCAGCCTGCTCATGTAGATACATCAATAGGGCGTTATGTTTACCCGTTAGAAGATGGTGGTACCGATACTGAAAAACTCGCCTTTTGGAGTTATAACAATACTGTTACAGAGAAGTTTACCTTCAAACTATTATTTCGTTCATCTTACCCTGTTGAGCAATTTCGCTTACCTAAACACCCCAATGCTAAAATAACAAAAATATCAGCCCAAGAATGGTCGGTAGAATTAATTAACGACGCCACTGTTAATGCATTAAACAATTCAACAAGCGATAGCGATCGACCCACTAAGCAACAACTATCCTCAGTAAACAATGACACAACATTAACAGCAGAAAGTACTTCAACAGTACCGATCACAAATATTGTGCAAACTTTGTCGCAAGACATTGTTGTGTACTGGCGACATCAAGCAAACTTACCTGGTCGAGTTGAACTAATTACCCACAAAGAAGCAGATCAAGATCGTGGTACTTTTATGATGACACTAACACCAGGTGACGACTTAGCCACAATAACTACAGGTCGTGATTGGATTTTTGTGCTTGATTATTCAGGCTCAATGCAAGGTAAATACCAAAGTATGGTGGAAGGGGTTAAAAAAGGTTTAGCAAAATTAAACCCTGAAGATCGCTTTCGTATTATCACTTTTAGCAATCATGCGAACGAAGTGACTAATGGCTTTGTTAATGCCACAGAGAGTAATGTTGAACATTGGTCAAAGACCTTATTTGAAAAGATACCAAGTGGTAGCACCAACTTATATGATGGCATTAAACACGGTCTAAAACGGTTAGACTCAGATCGTAGTAGTGCGCTAGTTTTAGTCACTGATGGTGTTGCCAATGTTGGTTTCACACAAAAGAAACAGTTCCTTAACTTATTAGAGCAATACGATGTCAGGCTATTCACCTTCGTAATGGGTAATAGTACTAATCGTCCTTTACTCGAAAGCATGGTCAAAATTTCTAATGGTTTTGCAATCAGTGTTTCTAATAGCGATGATATTGTTGGCCAGTTAATGCAAGCTACCAGCAAGTTAACTCATCAAGCATTTCACGATATTGAAGTTGAGTTTTCAGGTATAAAAACGAAAGACATTACCCCTGGGAAAATAGCCAGTTTATATCGCGGACAACAGCTTATTATTATGGGACATTATTGGGGAGATGGTCTTGCTCACGTAACAGTGAAAGGGAAAATATCAGGACAAAATAAAAGCTATAAAACACGTTTTAATTTCCCTAATGAAAGCACCTTAAACCCTGAAATTGAAAGGTTATGGGCTTACAGTCGCATTGAAGAACTAGAAAATGACATGGATTATTTTGGCCATGATAGTGATACTGAACAAGCCATTACAGATTTGGCTATTGATTATGGTCTAGTGACTAATTATACGTCATTAATTGTGATGCGAGACGAGCAATTCAGTCACTATAACATAGTGCGAAACAATCAAAAAAGAGTCAGTAATGAGCATGAAAACCAGCAACGAAGACAAGTCGCAGTGATAAAAAACAACCGCGTTGACCGCCAACAACCAATGTATAAAACACCTGTTGCTAACCATAGTAGTGGTGGAGGAGGCGGAAGTTTTGGTTTTGGAACCATTTTGTTTGGTCTTTCATTATTAATTATGCGAAATAGATCACGCGTGAGAAAGTCTATTTGATTAGGTATTTCATTAGCAAATAGAGGGGCATTTTTCCCCTCTTCGCCTAATATGAAAACTTCATGAATTTAGCTCTGAGGCTAGATACCTATTTTTAGTTTAGAATGCACAATACCCCATTAAAACACTTACTTAACAAATCGCACTTGCGCCATATTTTATATCCACTTCATTATCAACAATGGATTGTGCTACTAGTGCGAATCCTTCTACAACCAACTCTAAAGAAAGAGTGGCTTGGACTTGACCAGAATACCATATGAATATGACCTCGGATATTTCAATATCAATTATATCAATTATATCAATGTCATAGTCATAACCAATTTTGTTGATTATTATTTTCATTGTTTCACGAAAAAACTTTACGAAGCTATTTTGGTATTCATACAAAGTGATACATTGATATAAAAATGAAATATAAACTTTTTCCTGATTAGCCATAAAGCTTCGCCAGTTTTAAAAGTCTCTTTGGCATGGGTGGCGTTTTTATCGCGACGAACAAAAAATGAGGCATCATATCTCTTAAATTAAAGCGCCTATTAAAATGATAACAAAACTCAGCAAGGTAACGAGGTAAATGCTTGTGATTAATAGAATGGCAACAACCAACTAGTGAATTTTTAACGTTACCAATCATGTTGTTAACCAAAATAAACTCGAGCTTTCCCTCATTTTTTGCCCACCACCTGTATCGAGGTAAACTGCAC
>JBAHZV010000113.1:0-21068 GCA_037132845.1 Psychromonas sp. | reverse complement strand
TCACCCTCGCTCGTTTAAATCAACCTTAACTGCGTTGTGAGTTTTGAAGTGAGGATAACTATCTCCTGCAACTCACGCCTTGTTACCGTTAATTTATCCTTCGCAATCATTGATCACTTAATTAATTCCTTTGGTATTACTTCAATCATCATTATCTGTGTTTACAATAAAATCCTTCCTTTCATCATAAATTGTTGCAATAGAATGCCGTCAAATAATATTTATTTTTTCTAATATTAAAGCAAAAGCAGTTTTAAATTGTTCTTTTTTTATTCAAAATACAAGTTAACTGTTATTTATCAACATGTTAAAGTAATGAGTGGATTTTTGTTTTGTAATTTTTTTAAATACAATTTATTGTAATGACTATTATTCTCATTTATAATGCCTCGCACTTGCAAATGATAACTGTTATCAAGTTGAGTGTGGATCATTATAACGTTTTGACTAAGGGAAATAATAAATGCAAGGAATGACGATTTTGTCATGCTGGGTAATGGGCGCCTTGCAGGGGGCTATTCTGATCTTGATACCAGAAATGATGTCACAGGGTCAGTTATCTGCGTTGCAATTGGCATTGCCCCTATCCTTAGGCACCTTTGTTTTTATGTATTGCTCTGGTCGCTGGGGAACGTTATTAGACAAACAATTTATTGCTCATCAATCACTCATAGTTATTATTCGCTGGGTATTATTAGGATTCTTTTTTTCTCAACTTAGTTTTGTTTTATTACTGCAATTCTCCGATTTACAAGGCATTAGTATCGTACTGGCTTTGTGTATTAGTCGAGTTTTACACGGTGTTTTTTGTAGCGCGATCATCCCAAGTGCACAATTAATATTGTCTCGTGATGATAAAAAAGGTGAGAAACTGATCTGGTCAAGCATTGCGACTAATGTTGGACGATTAAGCGCGCCTTTATTGACCTTTGTTCCATTAAATATAGCATATTTCAGTTTGTGGTTTATTGCTGCCATTACACTAAGTGCACTTTTTCTTGCTTGGATAAACCAAGGGATATCAGCATCAAAGGTGATCATAGCCGAAGATAAAAAAAATTCGGAGGTTAATAGTAACGCAACACATATAAAAGCAAGCCGTGTCTTATTCTCATTATTTTCTAATCCATTATTATTGTATGTTTGTCTTACTGCGTTGTTGATCTCACTGTTTTCAGCCCAATTACAATTCAGTTTAGGACCTCTCTTATTCGCGCAATTTTCCAACGTAAAACTCGCCAGTGAAATGACTGCCACACTACTATTTACTGCCAGTGGAAGCGCATTGTTTTCGTTATTTATATTGTATCGACCACTGAGTCGATTCCCAAAAGTGTTTTTATTTATCATCACTAGCAGTTTAATCACAGGCACCTACCTTTTTGTTATTCAGCAATATTTATTACTTAGTATTGCCTTAATCAGTAGTGCGTTATCGATGGCTGCGCCTTGGTATACCGCACTTGTAATGCACGCAAGCCAATACAATAAAGCACGCTCTTCAGCAAGTGTTTCTCAGGGGCATACTTTAGGTAATGCATTTGGAGGAATTATGGGTGGGTTGTTTTTAGGGCTTGGCACAGAGGTGTTATTAGTGAGTTTTATTGTATTAGTGGTGTTTATTTTGCTCGCTTGGCTGGCAATTTACTATCAAGATTGTTTGATAAAAAACACTTTAATTTCATGATGTTAACTTGTGTGTGCCGTTATGCGTTATTTCATAACGTATATTTTAAAAATGTAAAAATCTAAAAAAATATTTTATCTTTCTAAGGAAATTAACTGTGAATAAAAATAAATTCATCTTAAATCCAATCGTTATTGGTATGTTGGGTCTGTCGTTGCAGGCACAGGCGAACACCACAGGTACAACAGAAACCATGGTAGTCACTGCAAATCGAAGTGTCCAAAGCATCAGCGATATTGCTGCAACTGTGATGGTCATTGAAGCACAACAAATTGAAGAGCAAGCAAAATCAGGAGTCGAGTTTAAAGCGTTACTTGCTAATTTAATTCCAAGTCTGGATGTGGGTAGCCAATCACGAACGAATGCTGGACAAAATATGCGTGGTCGTAAAACATTGGTAATGATTGATGGTATTTCATTAAATTCGTCACGTAGTATTAGTCGTCAATTCGATTCGATCAATCCCTTTAATATTGCGCGTATTGAAGTGATTTCTGGTGCCTCAGCTATGTATGGCGGTGGTAGCACCGGTGGCATTATTAATATTATTACCAAAAAAGGTCGTGAAGCAGCTGGTAATAGTGAAACATGGGTAAGTGCTAAATCAGGCTTTAATAATAGTGAAGATTTAGAATATCAAATAGCGCAAGCTGTCTCAATGGATAATGGCACCACAGATGCCCGTGTCGCTATCTCTTATAATCAAACCGGTGGCATGTACGATACTGAAGGCGACATGATATTGCATGACTATGCTCAAACTAGCTCTCAATATGTTTCACAGCTCGATATTATGGGTAATGTAGGTTTTAATATTTCAGATACTAAACATATTGAGTTGATGGTGCAGTATTATAACAGTGGTCAAGACAGTGACTATGGCATTGATTATGGACCAAATTATGGTTACCTATTTGATCCTAGTATTGAACTGGAGATGGTGGACGGTTATCAACTTGATGATCAAGCACAAAGTACTCGTTACCTAACAATAGCTAACTACAATGATAGTGATTTTTATAATCAAACGCTAAATTTACAATTTTTCTACCGTTATGAATCATTGCGTTTTAATCCTGCCCCTAATAGTGATTTTACTTATGTCAGTGCATCTGAGCAAGAAACAAGTATCGTTGGTTCAAAATTAGTGCTTACCGCACAGCCAATTGATGCACTTAACTTAGTGTATGGTGTTGATGCTGAATTCGAACAATTCTCTGCGACACAAAATTACTATGATCTTTCTACGGCTGCCGCTTCAAATGGTTTGGTTTTAAATTCAGTGGGTGGGGCTGGGCGTTACCCTGATATTGACTCGACCTCGTTATCAGCCTTTCTTCAAGGTGACTATGACGTTAATGCATCACTGAATCTACATGCAGGCATTCGTTATCAATATTCTCACATTAAAGTCGGTGATTTTGTAGCAGGAGAGCAACAATATGACGAATTAATGGGGGTAGGAAGTGATTATGACGCTATCCAAGGAGGAAGTAGTGATTATAGTAATACTTTGTTCAACACCGGGGGGCTTTATAAGCTAAGCCAAGAGCAGCAAGTATGGCTTAATTTTTCTCAAGGCTTTGAAATTCCAGATGCAGCTAAATATTATGGTAAAGGGACTTATTCTGGCACAACGTTAGTAGATAGCGTTAATGTTTCTGATAACCCATTAGAAGGCATTAAAACTAACTCAGTTGAGTTAGGTTGGCGCTTAAATGGGGATTCTCTGTCTACGCAGTTAACCGCGTATTATTCACTGTCAGATAAAGCAGTAGAGCAGCAAGATGATTACTCTATTGACGTGATTGATAATGATGTACGTATTTATGGTTTAGAGGGACAACTGGAGCATTATCTTACGCAAGGCTTTAGTCTGGGTGGTAATTTTAACTATATTGTCAGTGAAACCAAAACAGATGGAGAATGGGATAACCTTTCTGTTACCGTTGCCAGTCCATCAAAAATAACAGCTTACCTGAACTGGCAGGTCGCTCAAATTAATACCCGCTTACAAACAACGCAAATGTTTGATTATAAAGATGCAGATAGTGAAAGGTTAGATGGTTATAATACCGTGGATCTATTATCAGGTATTCAATTACCAACGGGACAACTCCAATTTGGTATTACTAACTTATTAAATACGGATTATGAAACGCTTTGGTCACAGCGTGCGGATGTGTTTTATGGATTAACAAACCTAACAGAATACAAAGGTCAAGGGCGTACTTATTCTGTTAACTACAGTGCCGAGTTTTAATTTTGACTGCTTTATTAACGGTTAATAAATTAACTTGCCAATTAGGTGGTAAGTTAATTTTAGATAATATCTCTTGTGAATTTCAACAGGGTAAAGTGACAGCGTTAATTGGTCCAAACGGCTCTGGTAAGAGTACTCTTTTGAAATTAATTGCTGGTTTGGAAAAAAGCATTACAGGGGACATTCAATTGTCGGGCAAGGTTATAGCACAATATTCTCGTGCTGATTTAGCCCTTAAATTAGCAATGTTACCTCAACGCCATAGTACACCCGTTGGCTTAACTGTTTCTGATTTAGTCGAGTTTGGTCGTCATCCTCATCGGCGTTGGTTTGCACCATTAACAAAAACAGATCAGCAAAAAATGCAATGGGCGATGCAACAAGCCGGTGTACTTGAATTTGCTGATGTTGAGATTGAAACCTTGTCGGGTGGTGAAGCGCAACGTTGTTGGCTGGCAATGGTATTGGCACAAGATACTGATATTGTATTATTAGATGAACCAACGTCATGGCTTGATATAGGTCATCAAGTTGAATTGTTGCATATTGTTAAGCGCTTAAATGAGCAATATGGTAAGACCATTATTTGGGTATTACACGATCTTAATCATGCACAACAATTTAGTCATCACGCCATTATGTTAGAAAAAGGTAAAGTGGTGGCGGCAGGTCCAGTGGATGAAGTATTAACCGCAGAGCGTGTTTCGCAAGTCTACCATACCTCGGTGGCACGCGTTGAAGTGGAAGGACAGGTTTTGTTGTGGCCAAGAACAGCATTGCCCTCTGAATTAACGTTAAAGAGGCAAGGCTAATGTTACGATGGTTTATCCCGTGTTCAATATTGCTCTTTATGGTGAATGTGGTTCATAGTGAGCAAGCTGTGACAATAAAGCCTAATAATGTAGCTTTACCTTTGTCTATCCCAAGCACATTAGTAAAGCAACCTCGTGTGGTTGCTTTAAACTGGTCGGCGGCTGAAATGCTGCTTACTTTAGGCATTAAACCGGTGGCCATGACCGCTAAAAGTGGTTATCGACATTGGCAATCAAATCATCCCATCATTCCTGATGATGTTGTCGAAGTAGGTCATCGTGCCTTCCCAAGTCTCGCGGTTATTATGCAACAAAATCCTGAACTCATTATTGGTTATCCCTTTCGTCATGCACGGCTATTTGATGAACTAAATAGCATTGCCCCCACGTTATTATTACAACAATTTGCTCGTATTGAGCAGCCTGAATACCGTTATATGAACCAGATGTCTAGTAACTACCTAATACTTGCAAACAGTGTAGGAAAGGGCGCTTTAGCAAGGCAGCAACTGCTACAAATGGATGATGAATTTAAACGTTTACGACTTTTATTAGAAGCTGCTAACTTGCAAGATAAAAAAATTGTTTACGGTAAATTTGTCGGCATGGGATATGGCTTGCGGGTTTTTTCACAGCAAAGTCTGGCCGCTTCAGTCGCAAAAAAATTAGGGCTTAATTATCAGTGGGAAATTAGTTTGCCAGGAAAAGACTTTACCCATTTGCAGTTAGAACAAATAAAATTATTACAAGATACCGGCTTGATTTTGGTACAAGAAACATCAGGCAGAGGTGAACGTATGACTAACTCTCCACTGTGGTCTGAGCATGAGTTTGTGAAAAATAATGATATTTTTATTGTTTCACCGCTATGGAGTTTTGGAGGGCCTGTTTCTGCTTTACGTATGGCACGCGCATTCACGAAAGTGCTACTGGAGAAAAACAATGCTCACTAATATAACAAAATCAGTCAGTTATCGTGTCATTATTAAACCACTTTTGCTGTTGTTTAGTATTGTTATTGCTCTCTTGGCTTGGAAAATATACCAAAGTTCAGTGCTTATCAATGCTTATCAAATAACCTATTTTTATCAATTGTTATTACCCACATTATTAATGGCATTATTATGCGGTGCTTTACTTGCACAATCAGGTGCAGTGGTACAGATATCGTTGGGTAACGCATTTGCATCACCTTCAACAATTGGTATTAGTGCCGGTGCATTACTGGGTGCAATGGTAACTAATCTCATTATTGATGATCCCAGCATCTGGCAAGTGTGGTTAGCGGCTTTTATTTTTGCACTGCTTATTGCGACGTTAATTTTATTACTTTCACAAGTGATTGGTGGGGGTAAATTACAGCTGATTTTAATTGGCATGGCGATGAGTTTGGCGATTGGTGCTTTATCTTCCGCTATCATGATTTACGCAGAGCAACGCATGGATGGTTTATTTTTGTGGGGTAGTGGCAATATAGGGCAGAGTGATAGTCAACTGGTCAGCATTGTTTTCATACCTGCATTGATATTATTAGCTTTGCCATTGTTTTGTCATCGCCAATTAGACATGTTGAGTTTAGGAGAAGACACGGCCAATGTAGTGGGGCTATCGGTACAACGTTGGCGTGCGGTATTACTTTTGATTGCGGTATTGCAAGCATCGCTGGTCACCGCCATGGTGGGTGTCTTGGGTTTTGTTGGTTTGATGGCACCTCATATTGCACGAATGTTAGGATTTAATAAAACCCGAAAATTATTGATTTGTGCCAGTGTATTTGGTGCTTTATTGGTTATTTTTGCCGAGTTATTTTCGCGTTCTTTACCCGTTTCAGGATTCCGCTTACCCACGGGAGTTTTAACTGTATTAATTGGCATGCCGTGTTTTTTATATCTGCTTACCCGTAAAAAGGGAGCAATGAGTATGGCGATGCAAGAAAGTGGGTTTGGTTTAGCTGCGCTTATTAAATTACCCAAGTTTTTTGCCATTAGTATTCCAGGGATCTTGGTGATATTAACGGCCATGTTATTTTGGCCTAATGAGATGGGTGCTGAATTTACTGTTTGGCGCATGATCGTCGCCATTGTGGCAGGCATGAGTTTGGCAATGGCAGGTTGTGCTTTACAAGCTTTATTTCGCAATCCGATGGCCAGCCCGGATATTTCTGGGGCGACTTCCGCTTCTGTTTTATGCATTATTCTCGCGTTACAGATTTGGCCTGATGCCTCGCGGATGGATCTTTTCCTTTATGCGTTAGTTGGGGCTGCCAGTGTTATCTGTATTTTATTTATTGCCATGCGTTTTCAATTACGTGTTTCGCAATTGGCATTGCTAGGTATTGCGATATCAGCCTGGTGTGGCACCGTTGCCTCTATGGTGCTTACGTTTGGTGCAGGCGCAGCTTCAGTTACTGTACTGTGGTTAACGGGCACAACCTACGGTGCGGATGATCAAATTGGATGGTTATTAATCGCGGTTGCAGCGCCTTGTTGTTTGGCTTTATTGGCGCTTTCTCGGCAGCTAGATCTGTTTACTTTAGGAGATGATTGGGGCTTACATCTTGGTCAGTCGTTGATGAAAGTTCGTCTGTTAATTCTGTTTCTAGTGGTCTTACTGACGGCCGCTTCCGTTGCTGCTGTGGGAGCGATTGCTTTTGTAGGTTTGTTATCTCCACATATTATGCGTTTACTCGGGCAAACTCGTCATTGGGTATTGTTGTTAGGTAGTGGCTTAGTGGGGGCTTGGTTTCTGTTATTGGCTGATGGCTTGGGCCGAACCTTGATTGCACCCTTTGAGATTGCCAGTGGTATTCTTGTTTCTATTATTGGTGGTTTATATTTTATTTGTTTAATTTTATTAGGTTATAAGAGGAATTAAAGGTGTCTAAATCAGATTTTATTTATCAGCGTAGTTCGTATCACGTCCATGAGATGCTCCATCCCGCACCTGATGCTACGACCTTAAAACGCATTTTACAAGCGGTCATGAGCGCGCCGGATCATGGTAATATTAAACCCTGGCACATGGTCGTTGTTGAATCAGAGCAAGTCCCTGTCATGTGTGAATTAATGGCGGATGCATGGCTGAAACATTCAACTCACTTGGACACTGGCGGTGTGCGTCGTTTAACGAATTATTTAGTGGCGGCACCGATGGTATTATTGGTTTCAGCAAATATAATTGAGCCTCATGCCGTTTCTCGTCGAGACCAAGTATTAGCAACGGCGGCTGCCTGTCAGAATATTCTGTTAGCCGCCGAGCAGGAGAATGTAGCTGCTATTTGGTATAGCACCGATGCGGCAGAGATACCGCGTGTGCATGAACTGTTTGGTTTAACTCAGCAACAAGAGCCTGTGGCTTTTATTATACTGGGTACTAAGAAAGAACATCGCCTTAAAAAACGCAGTGATGTTACACCACATTGCCATAAATGGATTGCGGACAAGCAACTTCGTCCATTATTTGATTAGTACTAAAGTGAGATAATCTAGATTTTGCGTTCAAAGGAAATGGCGAATAATTAATGTTACTCATTTTTAGCCTGCAATGAGCGCATAAATTAATATGAATTTTTCTGTGAAATTGTATGGCTAGTATTTAACTTAAATCCCTGCTGAGTGTCTGAAAGCGGGGAATGGAAGCATAATCTGTGTCTTTTAATGCCCTAATACTAAAGGCGATAAATTTGCAGCAGACGATACTTATTTGTTAGCCATAACTTGGTAAGTAAGAATAGATCCTTAATAAAAATAAACCTATTGGCAGCTCACCCTTGATTTTTAAAGCTTCGTAATTGTGTGAATACATCAATCAATAATGTGATATCAAAGCCCTCTTTTTTAAGTTCGACACCTTGCCAGTTAATGCTTGATACATCCCCGTTATTATTAAATTGGGTTATCTTGTCTTCTTCATAAATAACATATTTTTTAAGATTTCCCGATAAAATGTAGGCGCGTTCACTGTTGTTAAATAGACTTTGACCATTGCTGTATTGACTGGCATTATTTTGCACCCCTAAGACTTCTTGCATTAAAGTTGGCACAATATCTACATGGCTAGTCATGCGAGTAATGCGACGACTCTTTTTCTCGGGCCATAAAACAATCAAAGGAACATGGGCGTTATTAATGGCGGCTTGTGCAGCGCTTCCTTTTTCAAAAGAAGCACCATGAGAGCCGGTAATAATAACGATAGTATTATCAAGCTGTTGATCACTTTTCAGTGTTTCAATAACTTGCTGTATCTGTTTATCAATATTTTGTGCTTGTTCTTGGTAGCGCTGCATTTTTGCGCTGCGTTGAACAATGCTAAAGTTATCATCACTCAGGGCTAATGCATTGCCAGGTTGTTTATAGTAAATAAAGCTAAAATTCGGTTGTTGGTTCTCTGTGTTAGCAAACCATTGTTGCCATTGCTGAGTGATATTTTGGTTACTCGTTGCACTGTCATTCATATGCAGTTCAGATTTGTTCAGGTTGCTAAAGCTGCTCTGGAAAAATTCAGGTGCTAAGAAACCGACACTTGAAAATAGTCCAAATTGGTAGTTTTCATCCTGTAAGCGATCCATTAACACTGGAGGAATATAATTTAGAGTGATGTCTGTCCAATACCGATTTGGTAAGCCATAAAAAAGACTAAACAGCCCCTGTGCCTGATTACTTGCGCCACTAAAATGCTGGGTATAGTTTAATGCCTGTTTAGATAAAAGAGCACTGAAAGGCATATTTTTTTCAGTCAGTAAATCAAAGCGTAAAGCTTCTACCGTGATTAATACTATATTTTTATGATGGCTTGTTGCGCTTGTTTCTCTATAAGTTAATGGTGTTTTAGGATATTTAAGTTGTGTCTTACGCGCACCGTGTGAATTGCTTATGCGTTTTTGTAATGCTTCATCATTTAACCAACCTTGATGGGTTAAGAAGGTACGAGCTGTCATTGGATAGGAGAGTGGGAATAAAGATTTTTGTTGGGTGATCGGACGGTATTGCTGCGCATCGGCCCAAATATAAGCGAGATGAGTAATAATGAAAAAAGTAAACAAAATGATAGCAATCGGTTTACCAATCGTTTTAGCTTGCAATTGATAGCCTTTTCGCCATATAAAAAAGGAGGCGACACACTCAATGACTAAAATAATTGGGATCGAAATATAATGCAAATTAATTGAATAAATTTGCTCTACTTGTTCTGGTTGTTGCAAAAACTTCCAAATCAATGGCGTTAAATGAAACTCGTAGAGTTTAAATATTTGTGTATCAACGATTAATACACTCACCGCAGCGGTGCTAATTATAATCGCGAACAATCGGTATAAGCGCTGCCAAGGGACAATAAAGGCGAGGGGGAATAACAATACAACAAAAATCGTGGCCGAGAGAAAACTAAAGTGACCAACTAGGCTAATAAATTGATAGCCAATGCCCAAGCCGGAATCTGATAAACCCGCATACTTAATGTAACGTAAACTGATTAATGAAACTAATATTAGGTTGAAAAAAGTAAACCAATGCGCCCAATTAATCAAGCGTGAGACGTTATCGTGGAACTTATTACCGGTTTCAACCATAGTCATTTATTTATCTTTTAAATTGATAGAAGAAGTGAATGCTTTTATAAATTTATCTGCAATTTCTTGGCGCTTATGTGTGGGTACTTGGGTATTAATAATATGCGTTAAGCTGTTACCTAATACCATCAGGCTTAAGTCAACAGAAACATCATTTTTATGAAGCACTTCCATTACTTCATCAAGGATATTTTCTATTTTTTTATTCGAGTATTTAGATATAATTGGCATTCGTTATTGTCTGTAGTAATTAATAAAATTCTATAATACATTAGTCACTCGGAGAGTCCAATCGTCACTAAACAGTTTTTATTTATAATAACTGATTTTTTGTGTCGTAGTTTAGTGGCATAATCTCTTTTCTCTTTAAAATCTGGTGTGTTACTTATGAATATCTCTGCAACTAATATTATTTTACACTCTCTTAACTACAGTGCGGAAGGCGTATTAGAATGTACAAAACGTGATGGTGAATTACCTATCTCACCCTCTATTGAACAATTTTTAACAAAAATTCATAGTACTTACCAAAGTAAAACGAATAAAGCCTTTGCTTCGTTCCGCCCTGTAAATGATAAACCTCAAGTTTTTCAACAAGCATTAGAAAGTCAAATGGCAGGGGAGTTAGACTTTGTTAGTTTTTCGCAAACGGCTGTTGATTGTTTAGTTGAAGAGTTACAAAAACAAGATTTTGCTGAGCAGGGTATTTTACTGATCAGTAAATACAGTTGGACCGCGAGTGATTATCTGTTAATCGCACTATTACCAAATAATGAATCCATTAGTGTTAATGAAAACCTTGAATTAACAAGCAGTCAATATCTTGAAACCAGTAAAATACAATTAGTCACACGTATTGATCTTACCTTACTGGCACGTTCTCCTGATTCCAATCGTTATTTGTCGTTTATTAAAGGTCGTGTAGGCCGCCAAGTCTCCGATTTCTTTTTGGATTTTATGGGGGCGCAAGAAGGCTTTGATGCTAAAGTGCAAAATCAAGTGCTGATGAAAGCAGTGGAAGAATTTTGCGAAAAAGAAGCCTTACCAATTGATCAAAAACAACAAGTACGAGAAGCTGCCTTTGATTACTGTAAAGAACAAATAAAACAAGGTGCAGATATTGAACTGTCAACACTCTCAGAGCAGTTACAAGAAACACCAAAACTTGAAGGGAGTTTTTATGATTTTGTCAGCGAAGATTATCAGTTAGAACAAAATTTCCCCGCTGATCGCAGTGTCATGCGTAAGTTAACCAAATATGTAGGTCAAGGAGGCGGTATTAGTATTAGCTTTGATCAAAAGCATTTAGGTGATCGTATTCAATATGATGCAGACAGTGATACGTTAACGATTAAAGGTATTCCGCCTAATTTACGCGAACAACTTAAACGTGATGCAATAACTGTAACATCAAACTCTGTGAGTAATGATGAAGATGCTCCGTTTTAAATAACAGTGCTAATAGGAAAAATGATGAAATTATTTGTACGCGACTTAACTGTTATTGATGCAACCTATTTAGATGCACAACGTGGCTTTGTTGGTGAAAGTTATATTGTTGATGTGGTGCTCACTGGCGCTTTAAATGAGATGTCTATGATCTTAGATTTCTCTTTGGTAAAAAAGCAGATCAAAGCGATCATTGATGCCGAAGTGGATCACACTTTAATTGTGCCACATGCCTCTTCTCGATGCTCTGTGGACATTGAGCCACAACGTACCCAAGTGAATTTCAAGCTCAACGATAACAGTTATATTCAACTGAGATGCCCGAGCGAGGCATTTTGTTTATTAGAGAGTGAAACCGTATCTATTGAGGTATTAGAAACCTACCTTGAGAATATTGTTTTAATGCAATTGCCAGAAAATATTGGTGAGTTAAGCATAAAATTACGCAGTGAGGTAATTGATACTCCTGCCTACCATTATACGCATGGGCTTAAAAAACATGACGGTAATTGCCAGCGTATTGCCCATGGTCACCGCTCTAAATTAGATATCTTCATTAACGGTGAATTTAATCAATCACTGGTGCAGGATTGGGCAAATCGATGGCAAGATATTTATTTGCTGAGCGCCGATGATATTGTTGATAAAAGTAGTTTGTCTTTTATCGTAAAAAGTAACGATGTAGAAAAACTCTGCAGCGCATATCATGCACCGCAGGGTTATTTTGAGTTGCTTATTCCTGCGCACCGTGCAGAAATATTACCCAAAGATACCACTGTAGAAGAGTTGGCTCAGTTTATTTGTGAACAAACTAAAAAGCGTCTGCCTGATGATGAGGTGCTTGTTTATGCCTATGAAGGTGTTGGAAAAGGTGCTATTTTTGAACTTTAAAATTTGTATTTTCTGAAAAATAGCCGTTGTTAAAAACGCGACGAAAGATTCAGAGTGACTAAATAGAATAGGAAGTAATATGGCAGAAGAGACAATATTTAGAAAAGTCATTGATAAAGAGATCCCTTCAGATATGCTTTATCAAGATGATTATGTGACTGCTTTTCGTGATATCTCACCGCAAGCTAAAACACATATTTTAATTATCCCTAATAAACTGATCGCAACGGTTAACGATATTGAAGTTGAAGATGAAATATTAATCGGCAAACTCTACAGCGTTGCCAAAAAACTTGCTCAGCAAGAAGGCATTGCTGAGTCAGGTTATCGTTTAATTATGAACTGTAACGCGGATGGGGGACAAGAAGTCTACCATATTCATTTACACCTACTAGGTGGTCAACGCTTAGGCAAGCTTGTCTCTATTTAACTTTTGGAGTTTTTCATGAAAATCAAAAATAATTTTTTATTTATTGTTTTAACAACCTTATTTTTAACCGCCTGTTCTACTTCTGTTGAGCGTTTAGATGCACAACAAGAGGTTGATTTAAGTGGTGCTTGGAACGATACCGATTCGCAGCTAGTTGCCACTGAAATGGTTGAAGATGCACTGTCACGTGCTTGGATAACAAATTTTTTAAAAGCCCAAGGCAAAGAGCCGGTGGTTATTGTGGGTAAAATACGTAATTTAAGCCATGAACATATCAATACTAATACTTTTATTGCGGATATTGAGCGTGAACTGATTAACTCCGGTGAAGTGCAGTTTGTCGCGTCGGCTGATGCACGTGATGAGATTCGTGCCGAGCGTGGTGATCAAGATTTAAACGCATCACAAGCGACACGTTCAATGATGGGCGAAGAGTACGGGGCGGATTACATGATGCAAGGCCAAATCAATACCATTATCGATATGGATGGCAGCACTCAGGTTCGTTTTTATCAAGTTAATCTTGAACTGGTTAGTATGAAAGATAACCGTAAAGTTTGGGTTGGCCAGAAAAAAATCAAGAAGCTAATAAGCAACAGTAAACTACGCCAGTGAGCATTACTCTTTTATTAGGCGCGTTATTAATCGCGCCTTTTTTATTGTTAAATAATGGTTGCTCATGAAAACAATATTCCTTACTTTTCTTTTGGTGCTGCTAAGTGCTTGTGCAGGGCAACAGCGAGAAACGAATAACCTTGCTAATCTGTTAACTCAGCAATCCCCACAAGAAATTCTCACACAATTACAATCGATTAATCCCCCTGAACGCGATTACGCACAATTCCATCTCAATGTTGGTTTATTACAGCTCTTATCGGGTGATTTTCCTGCCTCCATTGCAACATTAACCCAAGCAAAAAAAGAGATGGCGGTCTTAGAGGCCACCTCGATAAGTGAAACAATGGCTGCTGGGACGCTCAATGAAACCTTAAGAAGTTACAGTGGCTATCCGCTTGACCGCGTGATGGTGCATAATATATTAGCCCTCAGTTATCTGTTTAATGATGATATAAGTGGTGCACGTGTTGAGATGTTGCAAGCCGATGTGGCGATGCAGAAATTGGCCAGTAAAAAATCATTAACTGGGCAACTTGCAACGACACATTTATTGGCGGGCATTATTTACGAGATGCTTGATGAGCAATCAAATGCATTGATCAGCTACAAATTCAGTGAAAATATTATTAACGAACGTCAATTATCAGTGCCAAAAGGGCTTCAACAAGCATTGTTACGCTTGAGTTATGCAGTGGATCGCAATGGTCAATATGTAACGTATAAACAACGTTATCAGGGATTTTCCAGCCCCATGGGAAATGTCAACAGCCAAGTATTTGCGCTTTATTTTGATGGGGTTGTGAGTCACAAAAGACAACGCACTCTGATGGTGCCCAGTGGTAATGGTGAGCAGTTAATTCGCATTTCAATGCCTGCTTATCAACATAAAACAATGCGCCAGACACGCGCGGGATTAAGCAGTGCTAATAATCAGGTAACCACACAATTAATTGAGAATCTAGAGGTACTCGTACGTGAAGATTTAAGTAAAGAATATCCCTCTATACTGCTCTTAACCACAACCCGTGCTCTCGCAAAGTATCATTTGGTGGCAGAAGCAAACCAACAGGATTCTTTACTGGGGGCATTAATGAACCTCGCGACGGTATTAACAGAAGTTGCGGACTTACGTAGTTGGTCTATGTTACCCGCTAACATTCAGTTTGCGTATTTAGAAACAACGGGAAATTCATTGCGTATTAATAAAGGTCAAACGACTCAGCAAGATATCTCTTTAGCGAAGGATTCAAAAAATTTACTGCTGATCTCTAGTTTAAAAACACCTGTTTTTCATTATCAACAATAATGTTATTGGCTCGGCATCATTTTTAAAATTGCATCATTACGGTGTAAAATAACGACGCTCTATATTACGAATCATTTTATATTACAATTCATCCCTAAGGATAATTATGAAAAAAATTCATTTATTATGTTATTTGTTGAGCTGTTTTTTTATTGTTTCTTGTGCCACCACAAGTGCTGATCAACAACGGCCTCTGTGGATCGATAATGCCCAATCCGAGTATTCAGAAAGTGATTATTTAACGGCCGTTGGACAAGCATCAAAACGTAACCGCGCGGCCAGCAACGCCACGACTAATCTGGCTGAAATTTTTTATGTGCAGGTACGTGCAGAAACTAATATGTTAACCAAGGCCACCAAAGAAGAGAGTGCGTTAGGTGTGACCATGGAAAGCTCCACATCATTGCAGCGTAATATTCAAACCAAAACCGACCAAGCATTGAGTGGCGTAAAAATTAAAGAGAGCTGGTTAAGTCCAACCGGTGAATATTATGCGTTGGCCGTATTAGGCAAACGTACTGCGGCCATGAGTCTCACTGAATCTATTATGGAATTGGATAATAGCACTGCTGAATTAATCAATTACTCTATTAATACGGCGCCGAATAGCATTGCTTCTCTTAATGCCTTACGCGAAGCGCGTGATGAACAGATGGCACGTCAAATGGCCAACTTACAACTTAAGCAGGTCAGTCCATCGGGTATACCGAGTGATATTTCCAGTAAAAAAATCGAACGCTTGATTGCTCAAAAATTAGCAACGATGGAAGTTACTGTGCAAATTGATAATAAAATAGAGGCGCAAATGGTGCAGTCAGGTCTAGCAAAATTAGGTGTAAAGCTTGTTGATAATGCCAATATTGTGGTGAGCGCGGACATCCAACTGACAGATCCGATGTTGATCAATAATTGGTACTGGTTACGTGGAAATTATGCGCTGACTCTTTCTGAAAATGGACAAGTGATGAGTCGAAAACATTGGCCAATTAAAGTTTCTTCAACACAACAAGCGCTACTAGATTTGCGTTTACAAGATACGATTAACGCTAACGTTAGTCATTATTTAATTGAGTTAATGAGTGATTCTCCAAGGCTTTAATCTGCTCATGGAGTGAACTTATCAAGGGCGTTACAATTTTATATTGTGACGCCTTTTTTAATAGATAACCGCTAATGTAATCATTTTCAGTGGTGCGTTGAAAGTGAATGTCACGATTCATTGAGGAGTGGTTAGTTGCGGTCGCAATGATGACGTTATTAATTATCGTGATGAGCTCAGTTTGATTAAAACCTAAATTTAGCTTGTTTAATAGTGGCATCGCTTCTGCCACCACGCTTTTTATGTGCATTTGAAATGATGGCTTCGCAAGCTCTCCATTTTTCACCTTAAAAATAGCAGTCAGTGGATTAATGGCTATGTTTATCATTAGCTTAAGCCATAATTTTTGTTTGATATCTACGCGCCAATGGCAGTTAGCTACCGCTTTATTAAGTGTGCTTGCTAGGTGAGAGAATGGTTTTGCTAATTCATTAAAGGGGCCTAAATAGGTGATTCCTAAGCCCGTTTGTTGAATATTTAGTGGACCGGTCAGCAAACATGCATTGGCCGTAGTGGCGCAAATAATGGGGTTGTTAGGAAACAACTTTGCGACTTGTTCAGCGCAACCCATACCGTTGTGCATTAATATAATGACCTGTTGTGAACCAATATATTTACGCTGCTGGAGCAACGCATCTTTCACCTGTGGGGCTTTGACGCAAACTAAAATTGGACTGCTTGAATCGGTTATTTTTATGCTATGAGGGCAATCATAAATCACTTTTTTACCCTGTAAATCCTGATAATAAAGTGTCTTAAGTGTACTGTTTTTTCTAGAGATGAGTTGTATTTTATGCCCCGTGCGCAGTAGGTTTGCGGCCCATAAACAGCCGATGGCACCTGCTCCAATTATTTGCCACATAATACACTTTTTGACATTTTCTTAATTCTCACCTTAAATTTGTACTTAAACGCATCATAACATAGCTCAAAGTGACAATTTCTGGTAACTTAGCGCTTATTATAAACAGGAGTATAAAATGCCTTCATTTGATGTTGTTTCAGAAGTAGATGTGTCGGAATTAAAAAATGCCGTAGATAATGCGAACCGTGAACTCAAAACACGTTTTGATTTTCGTGGTGTAAAAGCAAGTTTTACCTTCGAGAAAGGTATTGCAAAGCTGTCTTCTGAACATGATAAGCAGTTACGCCAACTGTTAGACATTTTACGTGTGCATATTATTAAACGTGGTATTGATGCCAGCTCAATGGATACGGAAAAAGCGGTCCACAGTGCCCAAGCTTGGTCACAAACTGTAAAGTTTAAAGAGGGCATTGATCAACCTATGGCTAAAAAAATAATTAAACTGATTAAAGATAAAAAAATGAAAGTACAAACCGCAATTCAAGGTGAAGAGCTACGTGTGACCGGTAAAAAACGCGATGATTTGCAAGCGGTGATGACATTGATTCGAGGTGCCGATTTAGGTCAACCTTTCCAATTTAATAACTTCCGTGATTAACCTTAATTTCAGAGAATAAACATGTCCAAACGAGATTGTTACGAAGTACTCGGTGTGAACAAAAGTGCTTCGGAAAAAGAAATAAAAAAAGCCTATAAAAAATTGGCGATGAAATACCATCCAGATCGTAATCCCGATAATCCAGTAGCAGAAAATAACTTCCGCGAAGTTAAATCTGCTTACGAGATTGTCAGTGATACTGAAAAACGCCAGCAGTATGATGATTTTGGGCATGGCGCTTTTGATGAAAATAGACCGGGTAGACAGAGAGGTTGTGGTCCGCAGGGTGGCTTTGATGATATGTTTGGCGGTATGTTTGGCCAACGTCAACAACAGCAACACTATCAACCACAGCCAGAAAAAGGCTCGGATATTATTGCGACCATTGAAATTACTTTAGAAGAAGCGGTGCAAGGTTGTGTACAAGAAATAAAATTACCAAACAATCCACAGTTACTTGAAGTGACGATTCCAGCAGGGATTGATAAAGGCCAACGTGTACGTGTAAATGGTAAAGGTAATCCGGGATCGCTCGGCGGTGGATTTGGAGATCTTCTTGTTGAAGTGAGTCTTGGTGAACATGATGTCTTTCGTCGTGAAGGGCGTGACTTGTATTGTTTAATTGAAACACCATACACCACAGCAGCCCTGGGTGGGAGCTTGAAAGTACCCACTTTCTCGGGATTTATTAATATTAAAATTCCCGAAGGTACGCAAGTTGGTAGGAAGTTCCGTATTAAAGGAAAAGGGATTAAAGCCATGAAAAGTAACTTAATCGGCGACTTAATCTATGAAGTTGCCATTCCTACCCCCACGGTATTATCGGCCCAACAACGGGCTTTGTTAGAGCAACTTGCTGAACTGGTTTAATACTGATGAAGATTAGATCTCATCACCGTTTAGGTTGTTGATGAGATCTTTTTCTTGTTGCTCGTTACTTTCTAAAAGCTCTTTTACTTTATCTGCTCCATCAGACCAAGCTTTTTCACTACCTGATTCAATATCCTGCCACAACGTTTTACTTTTTTCTTTGCTTTTTTGCCATAGCTCACTGCTTGTTCCTTCACTCGATTTCCACATCTCCAGACTCTTTTCTTTACTGCTCTCCCACGCTTCTTGACTCATTCCTTTACTGGCATCCCAAGCATCTTGGCTCATCTCTTTGCTGGCCTCCCACGCTTCTTTACTCATCCCTTTACTGGCATCCCAAGTTTCTTGACTCACTTCTTTACTGCTATCCCAAAAACCTTGGCTGAACTCTTTACTGGCATCCCAAAAGTCATTTATTGCTTGCTGGCTAGAACTTTTCACGGCGTTCCATTTATCTTCACTTGGCTCTGTGTCAGCAGATTGTGCGTTGGCATTAACAGCAAATAAAGCCACCATAGAAAGACTTAATATTAATGATTTCATTGTAAATCCTTGTTAATTATTCGTCAGTTTAGTTATTTTACTTGAACTCTGTGATATTTTTTACTACTGTATATAAAAACAGTTAAGGGTTTAAGCTACATGAAACTATATATTGCTGAAAAACCGAGCCTTGCTCGTGCGATTGCCGATGCGTTACCGAAACCGCACCGTAAGGCTGATGGCTGTATTCATGTTGGCAATGGTGATGTAGTCAGCTGGTGTATTGGTCATCTACTCACACAAGTTGACCCTGAAGCCTATGATCCCATATATAAAAAATGGCAATTTGAACATTTACCTATTATACCTCAAAAATGGAAACTTAAGTCAACACCTCGTACGAGTAAACAGCTTTCAGTGCTTAAAAAGCTAATTAAACAAGCTGATCAGCTTGTTCATGTTGGTGATCCAGACCGTGAAGGACAATTATTAGTTGATGAGGTTATTCACTTTAGTGGGGTAAAAGGTAAAAAATTACAACAAACGGAACGTTGCTTAATCAGTGATTTGACCACCAATGCGGTAAAACGTTCATTAAAAGAATTACGCTCTAATCAAGATTTTGTCGCACTGTCTACCTCTGCATTAGCACGCACACGTGCCGATTGGTTATATGGCTTGAACTTGACCCGTGTTTACACCTTACAAGCACAAAAATCTGGTTATAGAGGCGTTATTTCGGTAGGACGTGTACAAACGCCATTATTAGGATTGGTGGCACGCCGTGACGAGCAAATTGAGGCATTTGTTAGTAAACCTTTCTATGAGGTGATTGGACACCTTAATACCGCGCAAAATGAAACCTTTACCTGCAAATGGAAACCCAGCGAAGCGTGTTTAAAATATCAAGATGAAGAGGGCAGAATAGTTGTTAAGGCGTTAGCTGAAAATGTAGCTAAGCGTATCAGTGGGAAAAGCGCACAGGTATTGTCGTTTATTGCTAAAAATAAAAAACAGATCGCGCCATTGCCTTATAATTTATCGGCACTGCAAATCGATGCGGCAAAACGTTACCATTACACGGCGCAACAAGTTTTAGATTGTTGCCAAGCGCTTTATGAGCGCCATAAGCTGATTACCTACCCACGCTCCGATTCACGTTATCTACCTAAAAATCATTACCACCAAGCAAAGTCAGTGACACAAGCCATTGGGCATAATGACAGCAGTTTAAGTAATGCGGTTCACAATGCTGATTTACTCATTAAAGGTCGTGTTTGGAATGATAACAAAGTAGATGCGCATCATGCGATTATTCCTACTGATAGTCATCAATCCGTGAATAGTTTGGACAGCATGTCACAGAATATTTATGCTTTGATTGCTAAACAATACTTGATGCAGTTTTACCCTGATTATTGTTATGCGGAGTGTGTGGCAGAAATCGAGATAAACGGGGGGGTATTTGTTGCCAAAGCAAAAAGTAAAATCACTGATGGTTGGAAAGTTTTGTTTGATAAACAAGAGAAAGATACCTACTTACCAACGCTCAAAAAAGGACAAACCTTACATTGTGATAAAGGTGAAGTGGTGGAAAAAAACACCCAAGCTCCAGCCCATTTCAGCGATGCAACTCTACTTGCCGCGATGAGTAATATTGCACGTTTTGTTCAGGATCCAAGCTTAAAAACAGTGTTAAAAGAAACCGATGGATTAGGCACAGAAGCAACACGTGCAGGTATTATCGAATTACTCTTTAAACGGCAATTCTTGACACGCATCGGTAAGGTGATTCAAGCAACAGAAGTGGGGCGTAAACTGATTCAAAGCTTACCAGAGACATTAACCCTGCCTGATATGACAGCACAATGGGAAATGCAACTGAATGCCATCAGTTTAAAGGAGCAGAGCTACAAAGGTTTTGTTGTACCATTGGAAAATCAGTTAAAAAGCATTATCGATAAAGCAATTGCAGATGGACCTCGTGCGTTATCCAACTTACCTGCAACTGGCGCTACGTTTAAAAAAACATATAATAAAAAAAGAAGTACGGCAAAAAGAAAAGGGACGGTTACTCGCTCTAATAATAAGTAGTCAATACCTTGAATAAGGGAGTTGTATGAGTGTTATA
>JBAHZV010000089.1:0-6693 GCA_037132845.1 Psychromonas sp. | reverse complement strand
TATTTCCAAGCTTTCCACGCATTAATCAAACCATTTGTAGAGCTATCATGCGCTTCTACTTTATCAGCCGTGTTCAGTGCCGGTAAAATTTGTCCTGCTAGCTGTTTTCCTAGCTCAACGCCCCACTGATCAAAACTGAAGATATTCCAAATAACCCCCTGTGTGAACACTTTTTGTTCATACATGGCAATCAATTGCCCGAGTGTTTTGGGGGTTATTTTATTCACTAAAATAGAATTACTTGGTTTATTTCCATCAAATACTTTAAATGGAACTAAATGTTTTACTTCCTCAAGCGTTTTACCGGCAGCTAAAAATTCAGCTTCGACTTGTTCTTTTGTTTTACCGAAGGCTAAGGCCTGTGTTTGTGCAAAAAAGTTAGAAAGTAGCTTCGCATGGTGATCACCCGCTGGATTATGACTGATGGCAGGCGCAATAAAATCACAAGGAATAAGCTTAGTACCTTGGTGAATTAATTGATAAAAAGCGTGTTGACCATTGGTACCCGGCTCTCCCCAAATAATGGGACCAGTTTGATAATCAACAGTATCGCCGTTGCGATCTACATTTTTACCATTTGATTCCATGTTACCCTGTTGGAAATAAGCAGGAAAACGGTGCATATATTGGTCGTATGGCAAAATAACTTCAGATTCAGCGCCATGAAAATTGTTATACCAAATGCCAATTAACGCTAAAATCACCGGAATGTTATCTTTAAATTCTGTTTCTTCGAAATGCTTATCCATTTCATGCGCACCGCTGAGCAAGGCTTCAAAATTATCATAACCAACCGCTAATGCGATCGATAAACCGATTGCAGACCAAATAGAGTAACGTCCACCCACCCAATCCCAAAAACCGAACATGTTTTCAATATCAATGCCAAAATCTGTGACATATTGTGCATTGGTTGAAAGTGCCACAAAATGTTTAGCAACATGTTGTTCATCTTTCGCAACGTTTAAAAACCACTCTCGCGCACTGCGTGCATTGGTCATGGTTTCTTGTGTGGTAAAGGTTTTAGAAGCAATTAAAAAGAGTGTTGTTTCAGGATCAATTTTTGCGAGCGTTTCAACAATATGTGTAGCATCAACATTGGAAACAAAATGTACCTCAATACCTTCAACTTTATAAGGCATTAATGCTTCAGTGACCATATAAGGTCCAAGATCAGACCCACCAATGCCAATATTTACAATGTCAGTAATGGCTTTTCCAGTGAAACCTTTCCATTCACCGGAATGTACTTTCTGACAAAAAGCTTTCATTTGCGTCAGAACTTTATTGATTTGTGGCATAACGTCAATGCCATCCACTATCACGGGCGTATTACTACGGTTACGCAAAGCAGTATGCAATACCGAACGGTTTTCAGTAATATTAATCATTTCGCCTGAAAATTGTGCTTTAATTGCAGCGCTTAAATCGACCTCTTCAGCAAGTTCAACTAAACTATCAAATATTTCTTGGGTAATTAAATTTTTAGAAAAATCGACCAGAAAATCTTGATTAAATTGCCGAGAGAATTGCTGAAAACGATTGTCATCCGCATTAAAAAGTGATGATATTTTCATCTCTGAATGGGTGTTAAATAAAGTCTGCAATTCTGACCATGCTTTTGTTTTTGTAGGGTTAATATTTTTCAACATAACAGTGTTCCATAATGAATGATTGACTAATGATAAGGTAATCATTACAAAAAAAGCAGCTTTATTCTATCAATTTCACAAGTGATTTCCTGTTGTGTGACAACAAAAAGTAACAAGCATCTAGCTTTCGACCTTCTGTGAAAAAATTGCTATTATGCATGACTTAATTCAGCACCAATTTTAAAAAGAGGCTTTCATGAGCGAAAAACAAGAAAACACGACCCATTTTGGCTTTAAGACCGTTAAAGAGGAACAAAAAGTTGAGTTAGTTGCTAACGTTTTTCATTCAGTGGCGGCTAAATATGATGTGATGAATGATGTTTTATCGCTCGGTATCCATCGTATTTGGAAGCGTTTTACCGTTGATTGTTCTGGCATTCGTCCGGGACAAAAAGTATTAGATTTGGCCGGCGGGACGGGGGATTTAACCGCGAAATTCTCTCGTATTGTGGGCCCTAAAGGTCACGTTATCTTAGCTGACATTAACGATTCAATGCTCAAAATGGGGCGCACAAAACTGCGCGACTTAGGCATTGAAGGTAACGTTGAATATGTACAAGCGAATGCTGAAGAGTTACCTTTTCCTGATAATCATTTTGATCTCATCACCATCGCATTTGGTTTACGTAACGTCACCAATCAAGATAAAGCGCTGGCTTCAATATATCGTGTCTTAAAACCAGGCGGTCGATTATTGATATTAGAATTCTCTAAACCAATTTATACCCCAGTGAGTAAATTTTACGATTTTTACTCCTTTAATATATTGCCTAAACTGGGCAAATTAATTGCGAATGATAGCGAAAGTTATCAATATCTTGCCGAGAGTATTCGCATGCACCCGAAGCAAGACAAATTAAAAGAAATGATGGATTGCGCGGGCTTTGAAAATACTGAATTTTTCAATTTGAGTGCCGGTATTGTTGCTCTGCATCGTGGTTATAAGTATTAATCGTTATCACGCGACTCTTTTTTATAAACCCTTCAAATTAATTGATACAAAATGATTACCATAGGAAATTTATGCCATTAAATAATCTTGTATGTGGTTTAGTAGAAACAACGGTGAATAAATTACATCAACTCGATAGCAGTGCGAAACAAAAGCGTAAGAGTCTAGACGGCACGGTTATTGGGGTTTCATTAAAAGAGCTCAATAAACCACTTTACTTTGTCATTAGCCAACAGCAAATAGATATTCTGAGTTGCTATGAAGCACAAGCGGATTGCTTTATTCGTTTAAATTTTATGACCTTAATAGAATTACAGGATAACCACCAATTAACCCATTTAATTAAAAGTGGTCAATTAGAGGTTGATGGTGATATAAAAACAGTGCAAAAATTTGCGCAGTTATTAACTGAAATGGATATCGATTGGGAAGAGCACCTGTCCACAAAAGTGGGTGATCTGCTCGCACATAAAATAGTTTATATCGCCAAAAAAAGCACCAAAACATTGTCTAAACTAAGTAACAAAGCGCAAAAGCAACTCGCTGAAATTATTACTGAAGAACTAAAACTTGCTCCCGGTCCATTACAAGTCGCTCATTTTTGCGATCAAGTCAGTGAAATAGAAGAACAGGTTGCGACATTAGAAAAAAGATTAGAGAGACGATTAAAGCATGATTAAAAGCACCTTATTAAACATTGTTTAGAAAGATAACCATCCATTATAACCAGCAAAGCGACTATTTAATGAAGAGCTTAGTATTGCCCCTTATGCAGGATAATCAATGATAAAACGTAAAGAACTATCACGCTTATACCATATAACTAAAACCTTTATTGAGTATGGTTTAATTGAATTATTACCTCGTGAACATCGCCCCATTGGTTATAGGTTGATGCGTATTGTACTATTTTGGATCCGCACCAAACACCAGAAAACACCACTGCCCGAGCGTTTACGTTTGAGCTTACAGTCATTAGGTCCTATTTATATAAAACTTGGACAGATGCTCTCGACACGGCGGGATTTATTGCCGCCCATTTACGCAGATCAACTCGCTTACTTACAAGATAACGTCCCGCCATTTTGTGGAAAAATAGCCATTCAACAAATCGAGCGTTCATTGGGTAAAAAAATCGATGAGTTATTTGACAACTTTGACGCTGAAGCGCTCGCTTCCGCGTCTATCGCACAGGTACATAGCGCAACGCTGCGTGAAGATAATCGCGAGGTAGTGATAAAAGTTATTCGTCCTGAAATACATAAAACCATTAATGCAGATATTCAATTGATGAAATGGATCGCGCAATTAGTGCAGCGTTTTAGTAAAGACGCGTCACGATTACGCCCCATTGAAGTAGTTAATGAGTATGAAAAAACCATTATTGATGAATTAGATTTAATGCGCGAAGGTGCGAATGCCATCCAATTAAGGCGCAACTTTTTAGACTCCAAACTGCTTTATGTTCCCGAAATATATTCCGATTATTGCACCCAAAACGTCTTAGTAATGGAGCGTATTTACGGTATTCCAGTTTCTGACATCAAAGCATTGGAAGCGCAAGGAACCAACTTGAAATTACTCGCGGAGCGAGGTGTGGAAGCATTCTTTACACAGGTTTTTAGAGATAGCTTTTTCCATGCTGATATGCACCCCGGCAATGTTTTTGTCTCCTATGAACACCCCGATGATCCACTCTGGATTGGTATCGATTGCGGTATTATGGGGACATTAAATAACGAAGATAAACGCTACTTAGCAGAAAATTTCTTGGCCTTCTTTAATCGTGATTACCGCCAAGTAGCACAACTTCACGTCGATTCAGGTTGGGTACCTGAAGATACACCTGTTGAAGAATTTGAATTTGCTATTCGCGCGGTGTGTGAGCCTATTTTCGAAAAACCACTTTCAGAGATATCTTTTGCAACGGTACTTATCAACCTCTTTAATACCGCACGACGATATAATATGAAAGTGCAACCGCAACTGGTCTTGTTACAAAAAACCTTGCTCTATATTGAAGGATTAGGGCGCCAACTGTACCCACAGTTAGATCTCTGGGATACCGCTAAACCTTTCTTAGAGAACTGGATGAAAGATCAAATCAGCCCTAAGAATTTAATCAAGAAGTTGCAACAAAAAGCACCTTTTTGGTTGGAAAAATTACCCGATATACCAGAGTTGATTTACCATAATCTCGCCAATGGTAAATTATTACACAAACAACAAAAACAATTAATAGAATCAATTAACCGACAACAACAAAACAATAACAAAAATTATTTTTATATTGCTATGGCGGCCACCTTAACACTGGTATCGGCACTTGCTTATCTGCAAACAGATAAAAATTTAACTATAGTTGCAGGTATTCCTGCATTTTTTGCATGGTTGCTTGCTTGGTACCATACCAATAAGGCATAAAATTTGTTATAAAACACTCTAGATTTAACACAATAAAAAAATGAAAGGAAAAGATTATGGGCGGCATCAGTATTTGGCAATTAGTTATCATCGCAGTGATTGTAATTTTATTGTTTGGCACAAAAAAATTACGTGGCATTGGAGGTGATCTTGGTGGTGCAATAAAAGGCTTTAAAAAAGCAATGTCAGAAGATGGGAAAACAGAAAATAAAGCGGAAGATAAAATTGATAGCCCCAAAGAAAACGCTTCTAGCAATGAAAAAGACACCGAGAAAAACAAAGAAAAAGATCAAGCCTAATGTTTGATATCGGCTTTTGGGAGATTGTTCTAATCTCCGTTATTGGACTGGTTGTATTAGGCCCTGAGCGTTTACCTACGGCTATTCGTAGCGTAATGCGTTGGGTTAATACCGCCAAAGGAATCGCAAACTCGGTCAAAACAGAAATATCTCAGGAGCTAAAACTTCATGAGCTTAATGAAATGAACGAGAACATGATTCAAGCGACTAAAGACGAGTTTAAAAACTTAGATCCAAAGCTTCAGGAATCAATAGAAGAGATGAAAAAAAGTGCACAGGAACTGGTTAACCCTTATCAACCTGAAACTAAAAATGACGCTAAAGATGAAGATGAAGATAAGCAACATCCCCAACGTGCTGAGTCTAAAGAAGATGTAACGGAAAGCACTATGCAACAGGGTAAAAAAAGAAATGACTGAGAGCAAAACTAAATCGCCCGATGACACACCTGAAGGTACAACAACACAACATAATCTTCCTCTGATGACCCATCTATTAGAACTACGTGATCGCTTGTTGCGTATTGTGATGATTGTTTTTCTACTGTTTCTTAGTTTGGTTTATTTTGCCAACGATATTTATCACTATCTTGCCATTCCTTTGACCAGTCAACTTCCTGAAGGGGCGAGTATGATTGCAACGGGTGTCGCAACACCTTTTTTCACACCGATAAAACTCACTATCGTGCTCTCTATTTTTATCGCTATACCGGCCATTTTACATCAAGTTTGGGCATTTATTGCGCCCGGTCTCTATAAGCATGAGCGTAAATTAATTGCACCTTTAGTGATTAGCAGTGCCTTTCTTTTTTACCTCGGCATGACCTTTGCCTATTTTGTGGTTTTTCCCTTAGTCTTCGCATTTTTTACCAGTACCGCACCCGAAGGAGTGACGATTGCCACGGATATTAGCAGTTATTTAGATTTTGTTTTAAAGCTATTTTTTGCTTTTGGGCTGGCCTTTGAGATCCCCATCGCGACATTATTATTATGTTGGACAGGTGCCACAACCCCTAAAAAACTGAAACAAAAACGTCCTTACATTGTTGTAGGCGCGTTTATAATCGCAATGTTATTAACACCGCCAGATGTCATTTCACAAACGCTTTTAGCCGTGCCGATGTTAATTCTTTTTGAAATTGGTTTACTGTTTGCACGCTTTTATGTGCCTCGTGAGACATTAGAAGAAGAAGAAGAAGAATAACTTGTTTAGAAGGTTTCGTGTAGATGGCTCAGTGTAGATAACTCTGTCACCTCAACATTGTGTTAACCGAGGTCTCTGCGAGACCCTTTCTTTTGAGCGTGTAATAATGCCATTGCATTTAATTAAATGAATGACATAAATAGAAATTTCTCCTGAGCTCTCC
>JBAHZV010000170.1:0-5915 GCA_037132845.1 Psychromonas sp. | reverse complement strand
GCGATTAAATCTGCTCCTTGATTTTTGTCTTTTGATTGCATTTTACGTTTTTCAGCCGCTGCTTTATGTTTTGCTTGGCGGTCTAATTTATCTTGTATTAATCGTGCGTCGCGGGTTTCATGACGAATGCGAGCAATGTCTGATTTTTTTACTTCCTGATCGGCCGTATTTATTTCTGCTTTAGCAATACGATAATACTCAACCAGTGGAATATGACTTGGACAAACAAAAGCACATGCACCACATTCAATACAAGCACTGAGTTTGTATTGGGCTAATTTTTTGTGATCTTGGCTTTTTGAATACCATAAAAGCTGTTGTGGTAAGAGATTTGCAGGACAAGCTTCGGCACATTCAGAACAACGAATACAGGCCATTTCAGGCGCTGAATCTGGCATTTCTAATGCAGTGGGCGCGATAATACAGTTACATGTTTTAGTCACCGGTGCAGCGGTGTTTTCAATGGTAAATCCCATCATAGGACCACCAATAATAAGTTGTTTGAGTGCGATTGAATCAACCCAATATCTGTCTAATAAATATTGAATAGGAGTGCCAATGCGTACGCTGACGTTGCCTTTTTCCTGCAATGAATCACCCGTTAAGGTGACAATGCGTGAAGTCAGTGGTTTACCGTCAATTATTGCCTGTTTAATCGCAAATGCCGAGCCTACATTTTGCATTACAATGCCAAGTTCGCTGGGATGTTTTCCTCTGGGTGTTTGCTGTCCAGTGAGAATTTCAATCAATTGCTTTTCACTGCCCGATGGATATATTGTTGGAATGATGCGCAGTATGATCTTATCTTGATTCGGGCTACTTTTAAGCGCGACTTGTAAGCTTTTAATCGCATCAACTTTATTATCTTCAATGGCAATAATAGTCAGCTGTGGTTTTAAAATATAATGAAGAACATCGATGCCTTCAAGTATTTCCTGTGCTTGTTCTTGCATTAAGCGATCGTCAGCGGTGATATAAGGCTCACATTCAGCCGCATTAATGATTAATAATTTAATGTGCAGGTGTTGTGCTAATTTAAGGTGGCTGGGGAAACCTGCCCCCCCTAAACCTATCACCCCAGCTTGTTGGATCTGCTCGACTAATTGTACGGGTGCAAGTGTTTGGTATGCTGGTGGTTTAACATATTGAATCGCTCTATCTAAACCATCGGTCTGAATTACGACTGACAATACGCTCAGTCCCGATGGGTGGAGATCACAACGTTTTTCTATTGCAACGACCGATCCTGAGCTACTGGCATGCTGTACAACCAACGCACCATGTACTTTAGTGAGCGCTTGGCCCTTTAAAACGGTATCACCGACTTTGACTAATATCTCGGGTATATGGCCTCGGTGTTCAACAGCAATGACCAGTGTGGCCGCAATGCCTGCATCACGAATACTTTCTTGGTTACTTTGTAATTTATTTTCAACGGGGTGAATGCCACCATGAAAAGTCCATAGCTTACCCGATGAAATGCTGTCTAATTGCTCGTCGCTGAGCAGGTTATATTTATCAGTCATACTAAAGCTCAGTGTTAATTTTGGTGGGGATGCGTTGTTGATTCCACTGCCAATTTTTTGTTGTGATTTCGATTGGTAACATATCAATACAATCAGTTGGACAAGGCGCAACACAAAGTTCACAGCCAGTACACTCAGCGGTAATGATAGTGTGCATCTGCCTGGTTGCACCCATTATGGCATCCACGGGGCATGCTTGAATACACTTGGTGCAGCCAATACAGGCATCTTCACGAATAAAGGCGATCAGTTTAGGTTGCTCTTCACCTTCTAATTGTTGCGGTTCAATGCCCATACGTTCAGCAAGTAGACGCATTACAGCATCACCACCAGGAGGACATTTATTGATCTCATCGCCATCGGCAATTGCTTGTGCATAGGGCTTACACCCTGGATAGCCACATTGCCCACATTGTGTTTGTGGCAACATCGCATCTAACTCTTCTACTATCGGGTCAGCTTTGACATTAAAACGGATAGAAGAGTAGCCCAATAATGCGCCAAAAATAACGGCTAAACAGGCTAATACAAAAACAGCAAGTGCGATACTAGCAATCATTTAATTAACCCTGTGAAACCCATAAAAGCAAGGGACATTAAACCTGCTGTGATCATTGCAATTGCGGACCCCTGAAAAGGTAAGGGTATATCTGAAGCGGCTAAACGTTCACGCATGGATGAAAACAGCACCAGTACTAATGAGAAACCAATGCCAGCAGAAAATCCGTAAATAATGGACTCAACAAAATCATGATTTTCATTAATATTAAGCAATGCCAGTCCTAATATTGCACAGTTTGTGGTTATTAAAGGTAAAAATATTCCTAATAAACGATACAGCGTGGGACTGGTTTTGTGCATGACCATTTCGGTAAACTGCACAACGACGGCGATAACAAGAATAAAGCTCAGTGTTTGTAGGTAAATTAGATCCAATGGCGTTAATAAATAAGTATTAACAATATAAGAAAGCGCGGCAGTTAACGTTAAAACAAAGGTGGTTGCAAATGACATACCTACCGCTGTTTCAATCTTATTGGAAACCCCCATAAACGGGCACAAGCCTAAAAACTTCACTAAAACAAAGTTATTGACCAGTACAGTGCCAAAAAACAGTAAAAAGTAATTACTCATAAAAATTTTATTCCACTCGTAAAACAGGGGGCTGGGAAAGTTGCTATTTGATGCCGATTATAGCAAACAACCACAGTAATAATAACAACCTAAAGGAGGTTTTTTTTAGATAGGCAATTTTCCCACTTGGGTCGACAGTGAGTTATCACTATCTCTAGTCACTCCTTTTAACGAGCCGTCTCAATAATACAAGATTAAATGCCGAGTAAGTCACTTTTTTTATTGTGATTTATAATGCTGCACAACTTTTTAAAGGCTAAACAATCCCCTTGGAGAAAAGTTGATTTGAATCAAAGTTCTATATGTAGTGCCGCGTAACATCCTTCGGCACTACATGTAGTGTTACTTTCAATTTTGGAGCCTAATTATGAAAACTATTGTGATTAAACGCGATGGTAGCCAAACCCCATTTAATGCGCAACGTATTGCTGAAGCTATTTTAAAAGCATCCGGTGTTGCGCGCTGTAAAGGTGTGGATGCCTATTTAATTGCAAAGCAAATCGAAAGCGACTTTAGCGATCAAGTTGAAGTTGATATTCATGATATCCAAAATAAGGTTGAACAGTACTTGATGACACATGGTTATCATGAGCTGGCACGTATTTATATTGAATACCGACACGACAGAGACTTAGCGCGTGAGCGTAAAAGCCACTTAAACAGTGAAATTTACGGATTAATAGAACAAAGTAATGCTTCCCTATTAAATGAAAATGCCAATAAAGATGGCAAAGTCATTCCAACACAACGCGATTTACTTGCAGGTATCGTTGCAAAGCATTATGCAAAATCACATATCTTACCTCGTGATATTAGCCGTGCTCATGATAAAGGCGAAATTCATTATCATGATCTTGATTACGCGCCGTTTTTCCCAATGTTTAATTGTATGTTGATTGATATAAAGGGCATGTTTAAGCAAGGTTTTAAAATGGGAAATGCAGAGATTGAAGAGCCCAAATCAATCTCTACTGCAACCGCTGTTTGCGCACAAATAATCGCTCAAGTTGCTAGCCATATTTATGGTGGAACGACCATTAATGCAATTGATACCATACTTGCACCCTATGTGACTAAAAGTTACCAGAAGCACTTGCTCATCGCAGAAAAATGGGCCATTAAAGATGCCCAAGCTTATGCCGAGGCTCAGACAGAAAAAGAATGTTATGACGCTTTTCAGTCTCTAGAATATGAAGTGAATACTCTGCATACTGCCAATGGTCAAACACCTTTTGTGACTTTCGGTTTTGGTTTAGGCACATCATGGGAAGCACGTTTGATCCAGCAGTCTATTTTTAAAATTCGCATAGAGGGTTTGGGCAAAAATCGTAAAACCGCTATCTTTCCAAAACTTATTTTTGCGATTAAAGACGGAGTAAACCATAAAGCAGCGGATCCCAACTACGATATTAAGCAGTTAGCATTACAGTGTGCCAGCAAACGCATGTATCCTGATATTTTAAACTTCGATAAAGTTGTTGCCGTGACGGGGTCATTTAAAACGCCAATGGGTTGTCGTAGTTTCCTCGATGATTACCAAGAAAATGGTGAAGTGTTGCACGATGGGCGCAATAATATTGGTGTTGTCAGCATTAACTTACCACGTATTGCGCTCGAGTCAGCGGGTGATGAAAAAGCCTTTTATGCCTTATTGGACAAGCGTTTACTCATCGCTAAAAAAGCACTGGATACACGAATTGAACGTTTATCCGATGTCAAAGCCAGTGTTGCCCCCATTTTATATATGGAAGGCGCATGTGGTGTGCGTCTTAAAGCAGATGATTGTGTGTCGGATATTTTCAAAAATGGGCGTGCTTCTATTTCTTTGGGTTACATTGGTTTATATGAAACGATTAATGCATTATATGGCACTGAAAAGCATATTTTTGATGATAATAATAAGCAACAAAAAGCACTTGAAATAATAAAATACTTGAAACAAGCGGTTAACCGTTGGACAAAAGAATCAGGTTACGGATTCAGTCTTTACTCAACACCCTCTGAAAATTTATGCGACCGTTTTTGTCGTTTAGATGCCAAACAGTTTGGCGTATTAGAAGGGGTCACGGATCGTGGTTATTACACCAATAGTTTCCATTTAGATGTCGAGAAGCAAGTAAATCCTTACGATAAAATTGATTTTGAAATGCCCTATCCAGAATTCGCAAATGGCGGTTTTATCTGTTATGGCGAATTTCCAAATATGCAAAACAACCTTAAAGCACTAGAAGATGTGTGGGATTATAGTTATACACGCATCCCGTATTACGGCACGAATACACCCATTGATGAATGTTATGAGTGTGGTTTTCATGGTGAATTTGACTGCTCAAGCAAAGGGTTTGTTTGCCCAAGTTGTGGTAACTCTGACCCTGAAAAAGTTGCCGTCACCCGACGCGTCTGTGGTTATTTAGGAAGCCCAGATTCAAGACCGTTTAATGAAGGCAAACAAGAAGAAGTTAAACGTCGCGTGAAACACCTGTAAAAAAGAAAAGAGAAAGCTATCAGCTGTTGGACGTTCGTCCTCAGCTTGGCGCGTTGTAATCTGCAGAGTGTTTAAGTTTTTTTCTAAATCTGACCAATGGATGTGCTTAGGAAAATAATTTATATTTCCATTTTTTCAGTGCGTGCTTGAAGAACCGCAACGTATTTTCCTCCTCGGCAACATCGCTATTCTGGCGACTTATTATCCAGACGGAACGTAACTCAATATTACATAAAGCTTTTTGAAAATGAGTAAGCTATATAAATAGAATAGATAACCTTCTCTTTAACATTGAAAAACGACCTGCAGAAATGTAACATAAAATTAAGGTTTACCATGAATTACAGTAAATATTACCCTATTGATGTGTTAAATGGAGAGGGGACGCGTTGTACTATGTTCGTTTCGGGTTGCCTGCATCAGTGCCGTGGTTGTTATAACAAATCTACCTGGTCCGTTGATGCAGGAGCGTTGTTTAGCGACGCACTTTCTGATCAAATTATTAAAGACTTAAATGATACGCGCATTAAAAAACAAGGCTTGAGTTTATCGGGAGGCGACCCTTTACACCCGGATAATACAGATCAAATATTGGCACTGGTTAAACGTGTTAAGGCCGAATGTATCAACAAAGATATCTGGCTGTGGAGTGGTTATCTACTGGCTGAGCTGAATGAGAAACAGCAATCTATTATTTCTCTTGTGGATGTCTTTATTGATGGGAAGTATGAACAAGCGTTAGCGATACCAAACCTTGTCTGGCGTGGTAG